>NZ_JBFRKH010000063.1:0-44131 GCF_041469265.1 Shewanella sp. 10N.286.51.B2 | reverse complement strand
TTAAGGGCTTGGATGGTTAATTGCTTGGATGATTAAGGGCTTGGCGGGTGAGTAGCTAAGCGCTAATTTTGGCCATAAAAAAACCACCATTGAGGTGGTTTGTTTTAAATTAAATTGCTCCCCAGAATACCGACCGTCGGTGCAGCCCTTGAACCGTAGGTTCAAGGCGGGAAAATGTTCATATCCTAAGGTTTCTCGATACGAGCCGAGCATACGCAATGTCAATGAAAGCATTCACCCTGGGTTTGTAAATATCGGCACAGGGACATAACCTACAAGCGAATATCCCAGGGAGCAAAACAGGGTTGAACCAGGTACCGTTAGCCATTACTAGCGGCAGTACATAATTCTAAAATTGTTAACCTTTCTTGGTGGTTCGTTCAAGCAACGAGTTTTCTAACGTTGATTGTAATAACGAGATACGCTCATCCATTTGCGCCATATACTGCTGATTTTTTTGCTGCTCTTCATACAACTCATGACCAATATTTAACGCGGCCATAATGGCTAATTCTTCGCGACTCAAATTGTTGGTACGTGTTTTTAATGTAGAAAGCTGCTGCTCGACACCCTTGGCAATCGCACGCAAAGCATCCTCTTGTCCCTTAGGACAATTAATCGAGTAGGTGCGCCCTAACAGGGAGATATCAATAGCACTATTACTCATGCTTCGCTGAAGATCCTTATTTGTCGAAAAATAAAAATTGTAGCAGGTTAACGACTTACCTCGCGATAACGCCTTAGCATTACGCTTTTACCACAGTTGATAACGGTATTAGTCTATTTGCGGACTATATAGCGCTACTATTAAAAGTGCAAGGTAACTCGCCGCCTTTACGATTATTTGCTTGTTGTCTGAGCATAATTAATCTTAAAGCATAATTATGGCTAAACTCTCTACACGTTCCCTACACGTCAGGCAGGATAACTCGTTAAGCGCCTAGCTCAAGGCTAATACAAGCCGTCATTGCAATAGGCGTTACAATCGTCATTTCTATTTTTACAAATTAATGGCATCGAACAGTTTACCGTTTAAGAATACTCGCTTTGGTGCAAAACGCTTAGTTGATTGCGTTATAGACAAGACAGTTAATATCAGCTTTAGCTTTATAGCGGCGGGGTTAGTGAAGCTTTGGTCAATTTGCTATTATACTTAGCAAATCGCAATGAACAATTTGGTGGCAGTTATTAACTCTGCTAGCATTGCATCTGATCGAATATAACTGGAACAATATCATGGCAACCCCTCCTTCTTTATGTATTGAAAAACTAAAACAAGCGTTAGATTCAGCTGAAATTGGTCAGCATCCTGTTGAGGTGCATGGCGCATTAGTTGGTTTAATTTGTGGTGGGGTAGATCAAGCAAAATTAGCTTGGCAAAAGCCATTACTTGAATTGATGAATGACGGTCAAGCAGTCAGCACTGAACTGCAACAACTTATCAATGAATTATTCCAAGACACAGCGACTCGCTTAAGCGATGCTGAATTTGGTTTTACGCCGTTATTACCAGAAGAAGAAGAGCTACTCAGCTTGCGCTTAGAGTGCTTAGCCCTATGGGTACAAAGCTACTTAACCGCTATTGCGCTTATTCAGCCAAAGCTTAACGGCGCATCAACTGATGTGCGCGAAATTATCCAAGATTTAGGCGCTATTGCTCAAGTGGAATTTGATGTCAGCGATGATGATGAATCAGAAGCTGCATTTATCGAGTTGCACGAGTTTGTCAGAATGGCGGCTATTTTATGTTACTCAGAGTTTGGCCCTGAAATGCCATTAGATGAAGAATCCCCATTAGCGCCGCTGCACTAATTAGAATGTAGCTTTCGCCTTGGGCCGTGTTGGCTCGGGGTGAAAAGTCCTCTGGCATCACAGATACTTGAGCTCAGCCAGAACACGAACCAGAGCTGAACTAGCTACATGGCCAATAGCAATACCATCATAACAATATTCAATTCATATCATAATTAACAAAAACAATAAGAACAGGCTTTATGACTGAGTTAAACGCGAAGACAGATAGCAAACAGGCAAGTGCCCAATTACCACAGCCACCACAACAGCCACCACAACAGGTGGATATCACTATTGTTGGCGGCGCTATGGCTGGTGCCAGTTTAGCGCTGGGTTTAGCAAAATTATCAGAAAAATTATCCGCTAAACATGCAGGTCTTTTAAATCGTCCTTTATCTATCGCCTTAATTGAAGCGCAAAAAACTGATGATAATCACCCAGGGTTTGACTCGCGTTCAATCGCCATTGCCCATGGCTCAGTATTTGAGTTAACTCAGTTAGGGATCTGGCCAAGTATCGCCAGCCTTGGCAGCGATATTGAAAATATTCATATCTCAGATCGCGGTCACTTTGGCATGACCGAGCTTAACGCTGAGCAATTTGGCCTGCCATCAATGGGGCAAGTGGTTGAGCTAGCGAAAGTCGGTAAAGTCTTGTTTGATCAACTTCAACAAGCGGATATTAAATTGCACTGCCCAGCAAGCCTAACTCAGCTTGAAACCGATATGGATGGTCACACGATAACCCTTGATAACGACCAGCAAATTCGCAGCAAGTTGTTAGTGGCTGCAGATGGTGCTCACTCCAAAGTGCGCCAAGCGTTAAAACAAGATGTGACTCAAGTTGAATTTGAACAAGTGGCGCTGGTGGCCAATGTCCAAACTGATAAACCTCACAATAGTTGGGCCTATGAGCGTTTCACTGACACTGGCCCATTAGCCTTATTACCCATGGCGCCAATAAATGGTAAAACTCGGCTGTCATTAGTGTGGGCGCTAGATGCTGAGCAAGCCCATCAGTTTAAACACTGTGACAAAGTCGACTTTTTAGCCGCGTTGCAACAGGCTTTTGGCAATCGCGCCGGGCGCTTTACTGATGTCGGCTTACGGGTCAGTTATCCATTAACCTTATCTTACATGCCAAGACCGATTTATCATCGCACTGTGTTTATTGGCAATGCGGCGCAAACATTACATCCCATTGCAGGTCAAGGCTTTAACCTAGGTCTACGTGATGTGGTTGGATTAATCGATGCTGTCGAAACAAGTATTGAAACCAGCATTAAAAGCAGTATTGATACAAGTATTGAAGCTGGCATTGAAAGTTTAGATCTTGGCCACAACTCGCTTATTCATCATTATCTTGCATCAAGACAGCAAGATAGAATGGCCACCATCAACAATGTTGAGTTTTTAGTGCGTGGCTTCTCAAATCAGTATTGGCCGCTAGTGGCTGGGCGCAGTTTAGGGTTAAGATTATTGTCATGGTGTCCGCCGCTTAAAGCGCCGATTGCCCATAAAGCCATGGGCTGGAAAAGCGTCTAAAGATTGCAAGTGCAGTAATAAAGCATCTCAGTAAACCGATTGAAGATTAAGGATTAACATGTTTCAAACTCAGACCTATGATGTAGCCATAGTTGGCGGTGGTATGGTTGGCTTGGCAACGGCAATCGGTTTAGCCGAGGCAAACTTAAACGTGGTGGTGATTGATGCGGGCCAAACAGAGGCTGTGTCAGGTGAGCCACGCCTTCGAGTGAGTGCCATTAACAAAGCCAGTGAGCGACTACTTACCAACTTAGGTGCTTGGCAGTACATTGATAGCGCCCGCGCTACCCCATATTCAAAAATGGCGGTGTGGGACAAAGACGGTTTAGGTAAAATTGCCTTTGATGCCGCCAGCATTAGCGAGACATCCCTTGGGGCGATTATCGAAAACCAAGCCATCAGCTTTGCCTTAGCAAAACGCGCCGCTGAACTCTCGAACATCACCCACCTAGAAGGTCAGCGACTAGAGCGCATCGCCTTTGGTGAGCGTGAATCATGGCTTACCCTAGATAACGGCGACAACTTAAGCGCCGCCCTAGTGATTGCCGCTGACGGCGCCAATTCTTGGGTGCGTAGCCAATGCCAAATCCCATTAACCTTTTGGGATTATGGTCATCACGCCATTGTCGCCACTATTCGCACCAGTGAGCCCCACGATGCTACCGCCCGCCAAGTGTTTTTAGCCGATGGCCCATTAGCTTTATTGCCATTGTATGAAGACAATTTATGCTCAATCGTGTGGTCAGTATCGCCCCAGCAAGCAGAAGAATTATTAGCGCTATCAAGTGATGAGTTCTCAAAAGCCTTAACCGCAGCATCAGATGGTCGTTTAGGCATTTGTGAACTGGTCAGCGAACGCCAATGGCACCCATTACGGATGCGTTATGCCCGTCATTTTGCCCGTCATCGTTTGATTTTAGCCGGTGACGCCGCCCATACAATCCATCCGTTAGCAGGTCAGGGGGTTAACTTAGGCTTTTTAGATGCGGCCAGTATTATCGAAACCGTTAGCGAGTTACATGAAGCGGGTAAAGATCTCGGTGATTACGCCAACCTTCGCGCCCTTGAGCGCTGGCGAAAAGCTGATGCCATTGAAATGATTAGCGCAATGGAAGGGTTTAAAAGACTATTTTCCGGTAGCAATCCAGTTAAAAAAGCCTTTAGAGATCTGGGTTTAAACCTAGTTGATAATGTCGCAGGACTAAAAACAGTGTTCATCAAACAGGCTATAGGCAATAAAGTGAAACTTCCTAAGCTTTGTCGAGATTAAATTTTTTAGCTAATTCGGCCTAAAAATCCTTATATATCAGGGGATGGGCCGAGTTGGCGTAAATAAAGATATTAAAACGCCTATAGTCGCATTAGCTAAACTAATGACAAAGTCTCAGATTAGAAAATTTCCTACTATACAAAATTAACCCTGTGGGTATAATTTTGGCGCATTTATAAAATACCTTCATTAGTTTTACCCTCAGAAGGTTCATAAAAAAGAGATAATAATGGCTAATAAAACTGTACTCTTTAACAAGCACTTAGAATCAAATGGCAAGATGGTAGACTTCCACGGTTGGGACATGCCACTTAACTACGGTTCACAAATCGAAGAACATAACGCTGTGCGTCAAAACGCAGGTATGTTCGATGTATCACACATGACAGTGGTTGATGTGACGGGTACCGATGCTTGTGCATTTCTACGCAAATTATTAGCAAATGATATTGCTAAGCTTAAAGTTGCTGGCAAGGCGCTATACAGCGGCATGTTAGATGACAATGCTGGCGTAATTGACGACCTTATCACTTATTATCTTACCGATACCCATTACCGCGTTGTGGTTAACTCAGCAACTCGGGTAAAAGATTTAGCATGGATGGAAAAACAATCTGCAGGCTTTGAGGTGACGATTACTGAGCGCCCTGAGCTGGCGATGATTGCCGTTCAAGGCCCTAACGCTAAAGCCAAAGCCGCTAACGTATTCAGCGCTGAGCAAAACGCCGCCGTTGAAGGCATGAAGCCATTCTTTGGCGTGCAAGCAGGTTCACTGTTTATTGCTACCACGGGTTACACCGGTGAAGTTGGCTACGAAATTATCGTACCTGAAGCAGAGGCTGAAAACTTATGGCAAGCACTACTCGAAGCAGGCGTACAGCCTTGTGGACTAGGCGCACGTGACACCCTGCGTTTAGAAGCAGGCATGAACCTTTATGGTTTAGATATGGATGAAACCGTTAACCCATTAGCCGCTAACATGGGCTGGACTATCGCATGGGAACCAAGCGAGCGCGACTTTATTGGCCGCGAAGCATTAACGGCTATTAAAGCCGCTGGACCTGACAAATTAGTTGGCCTAGTCATGGAACAAAAAGGCGTACTGCGTCACGGCATGCCAGTATTCTTTACTGATGCAGACGGCCTAGAGCACCAAGGCTCAATTACTAGCGGCACATTCTCGCCAACCTTAGGCTACTCAATTGCCATGGCAAGAGTACCCCAAGGCATTAGCGATACCGCTGAAGTGGAAATGCGTAAAAAGCGCGTAGCTGTTAAAGTAATAGCGCCAAGCTTTGTCAGAAATGGTAAACAGGCATTCTAACCAAAGTGTTATAAATGCTTGTATTGAAGTCACTGAATAATAAAAGTGTTGCTAATGAGGTTGTTAGCCAGCACTTAAATAACACTAACGATTACGCTTTAAATTTATAGATATAGGAATTACGACAATGAGCAACATTCCAGCTGAACTTAAATATGCATCATCTCATGAGTGGATCCGCAAAGAAGAAGACGGCACTTACACTGTCGGTATCACTGAGCATGCACAAGAGCTATTAGGTGACATGGTATTCGTTGAATTACCAGAAGTTGGCGACACAGTGACAGCCGGTGAAGATTGCGCCGTAGCTGAATCAGTAAAAGCTGCATCAGACATCTATGCACCGATTTCAGGTGAAGTAATTGCCGTAAACGAAGCATTAGAAGACTCACCAGAGCTAGTAAACAGCGAAGCATTTGGCGAAGGTTGGTTCTTCCGCGTTCAGCCTTCAGACGAAGCTGAAGTGGCTAACTTGTTAGACGCTGACGGTTACCAAGAAGTGATTGACGAAGAATAATCGTCGACGCTACTAGAAGCTCCCTTGGGAGCTTCTTTTGTTTTACCTTTAAATATTTAAAGGCATTAGCGATCCTTACGTCCCGCGTATAAGTATTGCATTACAACATTTTTTTCCTAGACCAGCTATTGATGCCCTACCGCAAAATACTGGCAGATTTGGAACACGATTTCTCATGACAAAGCAGACCCTAACTCAATTAGAGCAACACGAATTGTTTTTAAGCCGTCATATCGGCCCAAGCCAAACTCAACAGCAAGAAATGTTGAATTTTGTTGGCGCAGAATCGCTCGAAGACTTAACCGCACAAACAGTGCCTGGTTCAATTCGTTTACCGCAAGAATTGACCATTGGTGATTCATGTGGCGAAGCAGAAGGCACCGCTTACATCCGCGGCATAGCTGACAAAAACAAAGTCTTTAAAAGCTATATCGGTATGGGCTATTACGGTACAGAAGTACCCAATGTCATTTTACGAAACGTGTTTGAAAATCCGGGTTGGTATACAGCGTACACCCCGTACCAGCCAGAAATCGCCCAAGGCCGTTTAGAAGCCATTCTTAACTTCCAACAAGTGTCTATGGACTTAACTGGACTTGATCTCGCCTCAGCATCATTACTTGATGAAGCAACCGCCGCCGCTGAAGCAATGGCCATGGCCAAGCGCGTATCAAAAGCCAAAAAAGCCAACATCTTTTTCGTGGCAGACGACGTATTCCCACAAACATTAGACGTAGTGCAAACTCGCGCAGAATGCTTTGGTTTTGAAGTTATCGTTGGCCCAGCAAGCGAAGCCGCAAACTACGAGCTATTCGGCGCATTATTCCAGTACACTAACCGTTTTGGTGAAATCACCGACAACACTGAACTGTTCGCTAAGCTTGCTGAAAAGAAAGCGATTGTGACTGTTGCTGCTGACATCATGTCACTGGTACTGCTTAAGTCACCGGGTTCAATGGGCGCAGATATCGTATTTGGTAGCGCTCAGCGTTTTGGCGTACCAATGGGCTACGGCGGACCACATGCGGCATTCTTCGTTGCACGTGATGCACACAAACGTTCAATGCCAGGTCGTATTATTGGCGTATCAAAAGATACCCGCGGTAATAAAGCCCTGCGTATGGCGATGCAAACTCGTGAGCAACATATCCGCCGCGAAAAAGCCAACTCAAACATTTGTACTGCGCAAATCTTATTAGCCAATATGGCGTCGTTTTACGCGGTATTCCACGGCGCCGTTGGCCTTAAAAATATCGCCAGCCGTATTAACCGTTTAACAGACATCTTAGCCGTCGGCCTAAAAGCCAAAGGCGTTGAGTTAGTTAACAGCACTTGGTTTGACACCCTTTCATTATCAGGCCTTGATGTTGATGCGGTTAACGCACGTGCATTAACTGCTGAAATGAACCTACGTATCGACAGCGACGGCATTGTCGGCATCAGCCTTGACGAAACCACCACCCGTGACGATATCGCTCAGTTATTTGATGTCATCTTAGGTGCTGACCACGGTCTAGATGTAGCAACACTCGATGCTGAAATCATTGGCGGCGCTGCTTTTGGCGAAGGCGAGGGATCAATTCCTGCTCATCTCATCCGTCACGACAAGATATTGTCTCACCCAACATTTAGTAGCTACCAAAGCGAAACTGAAATGATGCGTTACATCAAGCGTCTTGAGAATAAAGATTTAGCCTTAAATCACTCAATGATTTCGCTGGGTTCTTGCACCATGAAGTTAAACGCCGCCGTTGAAATGCTACCAGTAAGCTGGCCTGAATTTGCCAACATGCACCCATTCTGCCCGCTTGAACAAGCCCAAGGTTACACTCAGTTAATCAACGAATTGTCAGATTTTCTCGTTAACATTACGGGCTACGACGAAGTGTGTATTCAGCCAAACTCTGGCGCGCAGGGCGAGTACGCTGGCCTGTTAGCGATTAAGAAATATCACGAGTCACGCAGCGAAGGGCACAGAGACATCTGTTTAATCCCCCAATCTGCCCACGGTACTAACCCCGCTTCTGCCCAGCTTGCTGGCATGAAAGTAGTCGTAACCGCCTGTGATAAAGACGGTAACGTTGATTTAGAAGACTTAAAAGCGAAAGCGGCAGAGCTTGCTGATAACTTATCGTGCATCATGATCACCTATCCATCGACCCACGGTGTGTATGAAGAATCAATCAGCGAAATCTGTGAAATCGTTCATCAACATGGCGGTCAAGTTTACCTTGATGGCGCTAACATGAACGCACAAGTAGGTCTTACATCGCCGGGCTTTATCGGCGCTGACGTATCACACCTTAACCTACACAAAACCTTTGCTATTCCACATGGCGGCGGCGGACCAGGAATGGGCCCAATCGGCATTAAAAAGCATTTAGCGCCGTTTGTTGCAGGCCATAAAGTTGTCAAACCAGGCCGCGAAAGCGACCATAATGGCGCAGTATCAGCCGCGCCATACGGCAGTGCTAGCATCCTACCTATTAGCTGGATGTACATTAAGCTGTTAGGCACAAAAGGGGTTAAGCAATCAACCCAAATGGCGCTACTTAACGCTAACTATGTGATGAAGAAGCTGTCGGCCCATTACCCAGTATTATTTACTGGCCGTAATGACCGCGTAGCTCACGAGTGCATTATCGATTTACGTCCACTTAAAGAAGCATCTGGCGTCACTGAGATGGACATTGCTAAGCGTCTAAATGACTACGGCTTCCACGCCCCAACCATGAGCTTCCCTGTAGCAGGTACGTTAATGATTGAGCCAACAGAGTCAGAGTCAAAAGTAGAGCTAGACCGCTTTATCGAAGCGATGATCTCTATTCGTGGCGAGATTGCCAAAGTCGAAGCAGGCGAGTGGCCAAGCGATAACAACCCACTGCACAATGCACCACACACCATGGCTGACATTATGGATCCTGAGTTTGACTCACGTCCATACAGCCGCGAAGTGGCCGTATTCCCATCAGCAGCGGTTAAAGCGAATAAGTTCTGGCCAACGGTTAACCGTATTGATGATGTTTATGGGGATCGTAATTTGATGTGTTCTTGTGTGCCAATTGGTGACTACGAATAAAGATAATGGCTACTTGGCCTCGATAATACGGCTTCAGTTTAAGCTTTTCGCTGCTCATTGACACCAGTCAACTCCGCGGCGAAAACCTCAAACTTCCTTGTCTTATCATCGGCAGTAACGCCATTATTAGTAGCTGGCTTTGTTTGACGTTTAGCTATTTATCAAAGTGAAAAAGCGACCTAAGGGTCGCTTTTTTGTTGGCAGGGTTTAAGTTTACTCTGACCCCACTTTTTATACTTTTTGACCCGATATTCGAAAGCTTGTACGTGACCATACTCACCATTCAAGGTTTCGCATTTTTGAAGCTTGTCCCAATAAGGTGGTGGAGTATTATTTGACTGTGCATTACTACTTAGTAGTGCGGTTAAAAATATAATTATTATGCTAATTCTCACAGATTATCCTTAATCTATTTCGCCTAGAACTTTAGGTAATAACATGGCCACCTATGATTATTGGCTTTACGAGAGCATGGTTGAGTTTGCTCTCGTATTTATACCGGTTTTAATAAGTGGGGGTCAGAGTAAACTTAATTTTTTGTTTATAGGCTACTTAAAACTTTACTTTAATTCTTGTTCTTTTTTTCTATAGTACCAGCGGTTCCAAACCACACAAAGAAAAACGAAAAAGCGCAGTATTTTATTAATACACTATAAAACAATTGATTATCTTCACCTTTGACAGCCAAATTCCCATGGGAATAAGCAAAACCAGAAGACCAAATATCAAACGTATGAAGAATCAAAGGTATTGATATAACAAAACAAGCAGCTCTTATTGGCCATACATATTTCTTTTTCACGTCTAATTTAACCAGCATAATAATACCTTGTTTCTAATAGTGGCTCTGGTCTTCTGTTCCCGAACAAGGGTCTTAAAGAAGTGGGATCAGACTTTGACCCCACATATTTTATTACGCTATCGCCCTGATGATTTGCATGCGGGCAGTTATCTAAACTGGAATATGAAGTCGCAAACGTAATGCATTTTAATAAGTGGGGTTCCGTCATACTCTGACCCACTTGTTAATTAACTCCTAGGGCATCTGCTTTTTTTGAACTCGAAAGCTGAAAGCCTGTAAACCAGGCTAAAACAGTATCACGGTTGTTATTTAGCCAAATATTGGCTGCTTCCTCAGGGCTGTGTCCTTCGTTTTGTAGCGCAAGCAGCGCGATTAAATCATCATTTTTAATCGTAAATGAGTTGAGCAATGTTTCCAGTTCTTGAAAGTCTTGCAGCAGATCGCTACGGAAACCAATATGAATTTCGGTTTTAGGCCAGCTGATCCCATGGGCATTTGGGGGCGGGATCTTTTGATAAATAATTTCTTCCCAGGTTTGGCTATCATGTTTTACATCATTAACCCTGTGGACATTCTCCATAGTAAAAATCTGATCTGGGTAATAACAAAAGAATAAACTGGGAATGTGTTTTTTGTTATTGCGCTTTAATAGTTGGGTAAATACCTCTGCATCAAAAATACTAATAACATGGCCACCCACTTTAAGTGGCTAAATTATCAACACTGTACTAGGCTTTGGTTATTGCTTAATAATCGGTGATAGATGATGGCCAGACCTAGAAAAACACTCGTGAGTTTAGAAGATACGCCTTACTACCACTGCTGTTCTAGAGTGGTGCGTAAAGCCTTTCTATGTGGTTTTGATGCAAGCTCTGGTGATAACTATGAGCATCGCCGTGAGTGGGTTGATTCTCGGATATTAGAGCTTGCGACGATTTTTGCCATTGATATTTGTGCTTATTCGGTGATGAGTAATCATTTACATGTGGTGCTAAAAGTGGATATTGATACCGCCAAAAACTGGTCTGATTTCGAGGTGCTTACCCAATGGCATAAAGGCTTTAAAGGCACATTGCTGACCAATAAGTTTGTTAAAGGTGAAGTGCTTAATGAGTTTGAGTTACAGGCTGTGAATGACTGTATTACTCAATACCGACTACGCTTGACTGATATCAGTTGGTTTATGCGTTCACTGTGTGAACCTATTGCCCGAATGGCCAATAAAGAAGATAACTGCACTGGTCGATTTTGGGAGGGGCGGTTTAAATCCCAAGCATTATTAGATGAAGCTGCAGTACTTGAATAATAACATGGCCACCCACTCCAAGTGGCTAAATTATCAACACTGAACTAGGCTTTAGTTATTGCTTAATAATCGGTGATTGATGATGGCCAGACCTAGGGAAACACTCGTGAGCTTAGAAGATACGCCTTACTACCACTGCTGTTCTAGAGTGGTGCGTAAAGCCTTTCTATGTGGTTTTGATGCAAGTTCTGGTGATAACTATGAGCATCGCCGCGAGTGGGTCGATTCTCGTATGTTGGCGCTTGCGACGATTTTTGCTATTGATATTTGTGCTTATGCGGTGATGAGTAATCATTTACATGTGGTGCTAAAAGTGGATATCGATACCGCCAAAAAATGGTCTGATAAAGAAGTGCTTATCCAATGGCATAAAGGCTTTAAAGGCACATTGCTGACCAATAAGTTTGTTAAAGGTGAAGCGCTTAATGAATTTGAGTTACAGGCTGTGAATGACTGTATCACTCAATATCGCCTACGCTTGACTGATATCAGTTGGTTTATGCGCTCACTGTGTGAACCTATTGCCCGAATGGCCAATAAAGAAGATAACTGCACTGGTCGATTTTGGGAAGGGCGCTTTAAATCCCAAGCATTATTAGATGAAGCTGCAGTACTTGCGTGCATGGCCTATGTGGACTTAAACCCTATCCGCGCCAAGATGGCTACAGCCCCTGAAAGCTCCGATTACACCAGCATTCAGCGCCGGATCAACTCAGCCATGAAAGGTGAGCAACCCGCGGAGTTACTGCCTTTTGTGGGCAATGAACGTTTGGATATGCCTAATGGTTTGATGTTTAGCGTCAAAGATTACATTGTGCTGGTTGAAGATACAGGGCGGATTATTCGTGATGACAAACGCGGTGCCATAAGCGCGAGTAGCCAGGATATTCTCAATAGATTGAATATTCCTGCTGAAAACTGGTTAAAAATCACTACTGAGTTTGGTGCATTATTTAAAGGAGCTGTAGGGGCGTTACCTGCATTAACTGAATATTGTGAACATCTAGAGCGCAAGCGGCGACAAGGTGCAGCTAACTGTCAGCGATGGTTGTGCGCTTAATAAATCATTTCTTAATTTCAAGTAAAAGTATTCCCCACTTGATTGATATCAAGCTTTTCTGCTGGATTGAATTTAGTTTATGACTTAATTTTGGCGATTAATTATGAAATTTTCAGTCCTTTGGCAGGGTTCATCCCTTCAGTAAATGATTGTTGGTGTTAGCAACTTAAAATGAAAAGCGTTATGTTATAACTTCAAAATAATGGGTGGCTATGTATTTTTTCAATCAGGTGAGTTCACTTGCGAGCCTACCAAAAGGTCGTTATGTTATTGATTAATAATGGGTGGCTTGGATTTTGATTTTGTAAGCTGCTGTATTCATTATCTTCGGTCTTAACCCGTTTTTTTGATCTTAATCAACTTACCTTCTGCGAGCTTTGTTAAGTTAACGTTAACATTTAAAATATTTGATAGCTTTGCAAGGAGGCTTTATGAATTGGGATCTGTTTTCCAATTGGCAATATCAATTAATCGAAAACATATCTACAACAGGGGTTAAAGGCGAAGACTTTAGCTATCTATCAGAAACGTTACAGGCCGATGCAACCAGCATTACGATTATTGATAGCTGCTTAAAGCGACTACACACTTGGTCAGCAGAAATATCAGAAAAAGACATTCAGTTTTACCAGCAACATTGGCGACACGATGTTTTTTTTAATGCTTATCTAAAAAAAGGCTTGATAAACAGTTCGCAGATAATGGAGAAACTGATCAAGCCCGATCAACTTCCGGATGAAGTCAGCTGTGAGAGTTTATTACCCTATGTTCACTATCGCTCGACTCTAAGCTTACTGGTGACTGTTAACCAACACTTATACTTATTGTTTACAGCTCATTCGCTTAATGAAGTATTTAGTGGAGGCACTCGGCGATTACATGAGAAACTAGGCCACTCTATGCAGCCATGGGTGAGCGCCTTTCATGCTCACCAACTAGCGAATATCGAGCAAGATAAAGCCTTGTGTCGTTGTCAGGAACACTTTCCAATCCCTGTTAAACAACGTCCTGTTAAGCTCACTCCAGCAGAATACCAAGTTTTAACCCTATTAATTTGCGGTCACTCAGGTTCGGATATCGCAGGTATACGCCAAGTCAGCAAAGAAACCATAAAGAGCCAGATTAAAAGTGTTCTACACAAAACAGGATCTAAACATCAGAATCAGCTGTTATGGCGCTATAACCATAATCAACTATTGGTCACCATTGGCTTTAACAGTGGGCAAATAAGATAAAAAAAGCCTGCTTCACTCTGCAGGCTTAGTACTATTTCAACAGTAACAGCATTATGGTTTAATTTGCTTAATCGCAATCGCATAAGCTGAGAATTGATTATCTCCTTCCGCCCACTGAGAGACGACGACCATCAGGTCTTTATCTTGGTTCATCAGCCAGTTATCTTCTTCACCTACAAATCGACCATCAACTAACTGCATCTGCATAGATTGCTCTGTTAACGTCTCATCTTCAGAAGTCGCCACATGACTCCAAGTAGCAAGCCCATCAGCATCAATATCCAATTCAACAATCCAATAGCCAAAGCCATCGGCATTCATGCTGCCATCATCAGGCATCTGAAGGTTATAAAGACGCCAAAATCCCTCTAAGTCAGCAAGAGATGGTTCGATATTGGCCTTTAGCAATACTGACATATTTTGACGGGTATCTTTATAGCTATGGCGTAAAATGACATCTTTACCACGCGACAGGTAAGTGACAGCAGATTCGTCGTCATCCTCGATAGTGATCTTGCCTAGCTCATCCATCGCAAACTGAACCGTTTCAACTTCTGTTTCCGCTTGTTTGTTCCCCACTGTCAACTCGGTAATATCAGCTTTACCTTGCGCATCAACCACGACCTTATCGAGCCAAACACCAAACTCATTCTGATTGAAGTTAGCACTTACAGGCGTTTCTATTCCGGTTCCCCACCACAGACCTTCAAGGTCGCTTAACTGCTGATCCCCGGCTAACTTGATTGAAAGCCCAAGCTCCTGCTCATTATCTTCGGTAAAGTAGTTGGCTATCTTATCTTTTTGACTGCTTAATCCCATATCAAGATTTTCAACTTCAGCAAAGCTCAACATCCCTGTATTGCTAAGGTCGGCTTTAAAAGTATCCGTGTCTAATTCACCATCACTTTTGACTTTGGCAACCATAGTGACATTAGCCTCAGCATCGACACTCCATTCCTCAACAGCATAACTAAAGGCATCTTGAGAGTAAGTACCAGCAACAGGGATGGTAAAGAACACCGTATGCCACTGCCCAGTTAAATCTGTCAATTGATAAGCACGACTCTGACCAAAATGAGCCAATGCATCATCAGCATCAACCAATTCTTCTGCTGTCCCTCCTGATGTGACAAGTGCTTGCTCTGCCTGCTCATCGAAGTTGTCGGCAGTGGGATCTATTTCGTGACCCGCTAAAGTTACATGGATATCTTCTGCCAACTGAATACCGTTCTCGGGATCATTATCTGTATCAAGCGACTGCAGTAATCGCAGGGTATTAATTACCCCGGTATGATTGGCTGAGTCCGTTTGATAAAGATCCATCGGTGTGACTTCGGCCTGCCCCATAACACTCGGGAAGCGTGTCGCCCCAATATAGAACTCTACAGCCTCTCCCTCGTTATAACTAAACTGTCCTTGAGCGTCGGTTACCCCACTGTGATCTGTTGTCTCATAGCCGATGCCTGCCACAGGACTATCAGAAAAGATCCCCGTCAACACGGTTGGTTGGGGCTCTGGAGTTGGTGGCGTGGTAGAACTATCACTACCACAACCATTAAGTGCTAATACACCCGCAACAGCCAAGGCCGATACGCTAAGCTTGATTAAGTTTTTCATTATTATCTCCTTTCTATTGGCCTAAGTTCAGCATGCGATATGGGAGTCACAGAGGCATCCCCCGTTGGGGGGATAACTCAAAAGAAGTTTATGTTCTAAAACAAAAACTGTACTGGTTGAAGATATTGAACAATGCGGCCACCCACTCCAAGTGGCTGAATATCTAACGATCTCCTTTGCTTTCAATCAGTGGGTGCCGTTAAGGTGAGCGTAGGCTTAATCTCATCCCCCAACTTGAACATTCAAAAAAGCCCTAATCTTTGCAAGATCAGGGCTTATTGATTGAGTGACTACATAAACACAGAGCCAGTATTAACGCTAAAGATTAACCTGCTTTAGCTTGGATCCTGTATGCATGTAGTAAAGGCTCTGTATAACCAGAAGGTTGCGATTTACCTTTAAATATAAGGTCGCAAGCCGCTTTAAAGGCTATGCCGTCAAAGTTAGGTGCCATATTAATGTATAGTGGATCGCCTGCATTTTGAGCATCTACCACTGCAGCCATTTTTTTCAGTGCCGCCATCACTTCTTCTTCACTGCATAAGCCATGTTCAAGCCAATTAGCTAAGTATTGCGACGAGATCCGCAAAGTCGCTCTGTCTTCCATTAAACCTACATTATTAATATCAGGCACTTTCGAGCAACCGACGCCTTGGTCAATCCAGCGCACCACATAGCCCAGTATGCCCTGAGCATTATTTTCTAGTTCAAAGGTAATTTGTTGCTGGGTTAATGTTGTCGTGTCATCAAGCAATGGAATCGTCAACAAGTCATCGATGCTAGCACGCTTACGATGCTTAAGTTGCTGTTGAACTTCCGCCACATTTATTTGATGAAAATGGATAGAATGCAGTACGGCACCATTGGGCGATGGTACCCAAGCCGTGTTTGCCCCCGCTTTTGGGTGAGCCACTTTTTGTTCTAGCATGGCAGCCATTTCATCTGGCATCGGCCACATACCCTTACCAATCTGAGAGCGACCTTGTAAGCCACATTCAAGTCCAATATCGACATTCCAGTCTTCATAAGCCTTAATCCATTTTTGCTGCTTCATCACAGATTTGGGGACAAAGGCGCCCGCTAACATTGAGGTATGGAGTTCGTCACCGGTACGGTCAAGAAAGCCGGTATTAATAAAGACAACGCGCTGTTGCGCGACCCTGATACACTCTTTTAAGTTGAGTGTGGTTCTGCGCTCTTCATCCATAATGCCGACTTTAATGGTATTACGGGGGAGGTTGAGTGCATCTTCTATCTTGGTAAAGAGGTCACAAGTAAATTGCACTTCTTCTGGGCCATGCATTTTAGGTTTGACAATATTCACCGATCCTTTGCGGCTATTACTGCGACCATTATTGTTACCTTTAAGGTCATGCATAGCGGCAAGCACAGTGATCATGCCATCCAATATTCCTTCTGGTACTTCATTGCCATGTTTATCTAGTACGGCATCAATCGTCATCAAGTGGCCAACATTACGTACAAAGAGTAAGCTTCTACCGGGTAACGTTACGGTGTTAGCGTCTGTACTAGCATTAACATTAGCAGCGGTATAAACCCTATCATCATTAAGCTCTCTAAGGATTTGTTTACCATTTTTAGTCAGTGAGGCAGCTAAGTTACCTTGCATCAAACCTAACCAATTGCGATAAACTTCAACTTTGTCTTCAGCATCAACCGCCGCAACAGAGTCTTCGCAATCCATAATGGTGGTAACAGCGGCTTCAACTAACAAGTCTTTTACGCCAGCACTATCGCTGCTGCCAATAACACTGTCTGGATCAATTTGGATCTCAATATGCAAACCATTATTAACCAGCAAAATCGCACTGGGCGCATCTGCACTACCTTGGTAACCGACACACTTTTGTGCTTGGGTTAAGCTTGTGATTGTGCCATCAGTTAACTGCATACGTAGTTGGCCTGCATCAATATAATACCGCGTTACATCAGCATGGCTGCCTTGCACTAATGGGGCTGCGGTATCTAAGTGATGTTTTGCAAATGCGATAACTTTATTGCCCCTTATGGGGTTGTACTGTTTGGTCAGCTCGGCGCCGTCTTGTTGTGATATGGCATCAGTACCATATAGCGCATCATATAAACTGCCCCAACGTGCATTGGCGGCGTTAAGGGCAAAACGTGCATTTTTTACTGGCACAACTAATTGTGGCCCAGCTTGCGCTGCAATTTCATGATCGACATTTTCAGTGCTAATTTGAAAATCGTCACCCTCAGGCACTAGGTAGCCGATTTCGGATAGAAAAGCTTTGTATTGGTCTGGGTTAACGTCTTTAGCTGGGTGCTTTGTATGCCATTGATCAATTTGTTGCTGCAATTGCTGCCTTTTTTCTAACAAGGCCACATTAATGGGAGCAAATTCGGTAATGATGTCCTCAAATTTTGCCCAGAAAGTTGCTGAATCAATGCCTGTACCTGGACAAATGTCACTATCGACCAGTTGCCACAATGCTTGTGCTACTTGTAATCCACCTACTTGAATACGTGCTGTCATGTTTATCCCTACCTTTAATTCCTGTGCGCTGAACTTAAAAACCACTCAAATCTATTATTAATCGTTAATTCGCAGCAAGACTTTACTCTATATCAAATTAAGCTTATTTATCCAATTTATACTTGTTATCACCAATATTCATCAAATCTATGGTAAATCACCCTTTTTTGGTTAATTTGCAACGTATCAGTAATTAAAAATCAAAATAACAACAAGATTAAACGTCGCCTCTATTTATTTCATCTGCCGTTTTAGTGATTAATTGGCGCATCCATTGATGTGCTGGATTATGTTGAAGCAAGGGGCTCCAAGCCATAGTTAATGCAATGGGTGGAATAATAAATGGCGGCGGAACAATACTCACCCGATCATTATTGTTGTGATGACGAGCCATCTTACTTGGTATGGTTGCGATCAAATCCTGTTGCTCAGCCAACAAACACGCGGCTTGGTAATGGCGAGTAAAAACCGTGATTTGCCGTTTTACGCCAATTCGAGTTAATGCTTCATCCACCCAACCTAAGCGCTGAACATCAGCAGGATCCATCCCTACACCAACGCCCATTCCGGTTTTACTCACCCACACGTGTTTGGCTTGCAAATAACTGTCTAAAGAAAACTTGTGTAAAACTGGATTCGTCTTACTAATCAAGCAGCTGAAGTCGTCATTCCACAAAACTTTCTGGTGAAATGATTGCGGAATAGTGTCGAATCGATTGATCACCATATCGACTCTTCCTTGTTCTACATCAGGGAAACTGACATCACTTGGGGTCATGATGTCTAAAATAATGTTGGGTGCTTGAGTCCGAAGTTTTGCAATTAGCGGAGGTAGTAAGGTCGCTTCAGCATAATCACTAGCCATGACTCGAAAGACTTTGTCACTTTCTTGTGGGTCAAATTTGGCGCGAGGCTGTACGGCTTTTTCTAGCCCGATAATCAAGGTACTGATTATGGGTTGCAACTCTTTAGCACGTTCTGTCGGCGTCATGCCCTGACTGGTGCGAATAAGTAAGGGATCATCAAACAAGGTTCTTAAGCGTTTTAGGCCGTTACTCATTGCAGGCTGGCTAATACCAAGTTGGTCAGCTGCTTTAGTTACATTTCTTTCACGTAGCAAAACATCTAAATAAACAAGGAGGTTCAAGTCGATACGAGATACATTCATAAGATGAATACCGAAAATAGTAAGTATAAATTAGACTTATTTAACCAAATCTAACTATTATTTTCAACGTAATCATTTGCCGCTAATCAATTTGTTAAAGGAATATACACATGACTAACTACAGAAGTAATATCGATGAAGCTGCTACCTTGATTAATTCAGAAGGTAGTGCATGGAATGCCATCAACCCAGAATCAGTCGCTCGTATGCGTCTACAGAACCGTTTCCAAACTGGGTTAGACATCGCAAAGTACACTGCTAAGATTATGCGTGAAGACATGGATAACTACGATAAAGATTCATCGCAGTACACTCAGTCTCTAGGTTGCTGGCATGGTTTTATTGGCCAACAAAAAATGATCTCTATTAAAAAGCATCTTTTAACCACCAAACGTCGTTACTTATACCTTTCAGGTTGGATGGTTGCAGCACTGCGCAGTGAGTTTGGCCCATTACCTGACCAATCTATGCATGAAAAGACCTCTGTCGCTGCGTTAATTAAAGAGCTGTACACTTTTCTGCGTCAAGCTGACGCACGTGAATTGGGTGGCCTGTTCAGCCAATTAGATAATGCCAGCGAGTCAGAAAAAGCGGCGATTCAAGACAAAATTAATAACTTCGAAACCCATGTTGTACCGATTATTGCTGATATTGACGCAGGTTTTGGTAACGAAGAAGCCACTTACTTGATGGCAAAGCAGATGATTGAAGCCGGTGCTTGTTGTATTCAATTAGAAAACCAAGTGTCTGATGTAAAACAGTGTGGCCACCAAGACGGTAAAGTGACCGTGCCCCATGTTGAATTTCTAGCGAAAATTAATGCGGTTCGTTATGCCTTTTTAGAATTGGGTATTGATGACGGTGTGATTGTTGCCCGTACCGATTCACTAGGTGCTGGTCTAACACAAAAAATTGCTGTAACCAATGAAGCTGGTGACTTAGGTGATAAATACAATAGTTTCCTTGAAGTGGAAGCGGTTGATGCAGCAACACTTAAAAATGGCGATGTGGTATTCCAACAAGGTGGAAAGTTGGTAAAACCTGCTCGTCTACCCAATGGCTTATTTAAGTTCCGTGCGGGTACGGGTGAAGAGCGTTGTGTACTTGATTGTATTACTTCACTGCAAAATGGTGCAGACTTACTGTGGATTGAAACTGAAAAGCCTCATGTATCTCAAATCGGCGGCATGGTTAACGAAATCCGTAAAGTAATACCAAACGCAAAGCTTGTGTATAACAACTCACCATCGTTTAACTGGACACTTAACTTCCGTCAGCAAGTATTTGATTCAATGCAAGCAGCAGGACAAGACGTTTCAGCTTACAACCGCGATCAATTAATGAGTGTTGATTACGATACAACTGAGCTTGCTATTCAAGCTGATGAAAAAATTCGTACTTTCCAAGCTGATGCTGCACGTGAAGCGGGTATTTTCCATCACCTTATCACGCTACCAACTTATCATACCGCAGCACTATCAACTGATAACTTGGCTAAAGAGTACTTCGGTGACCAAGGCATGTTGGGTTATGTTGCTAATGTTCAACGTAAGGAAATCCGTCAAGGTATTGCCTGTGTTAAACACCAAAACATGGCAGGTTCTGATATGGGTGATGCACATAAAGAGTACTTCTCTGGTGACCAAGCGCTTAAAGCGTCAGGTAAAGACAACACAATGAACCAGTTTTAACGACTCGTTTTACAAACGATAGCAAGTGTTAAACTCGCTATCGTTTACACCAAAAAGCCTGAAGTATCGCTTCAGGCTTTTTTTATATTTTAATTTCCCGAACTAAATCACTTGGGTCAGTCTCTGAAAATAACATGGGCAGCCATGATTAATGGCTTGTTGCCGTTTCAGGGCTTAAGGCAATGTATTTATTTCTGCCACTGTTTTTCGCCATGTAACATGCATCATCTGCTCGTTTAATAAGTTTGTTAATATCTTCGTTTTTATCCCACTGGGCAATGCCGATTGAAAGGGTATTTACTCTGTCCAGTGATGCAATTTTGAGCGCTCTGCAATTTTCTAGGATACGGTTAGCCAATATGAACGAATCGGTTAACGATTGCCCTGTAAGGACAACGACAAACTCTTCTCCTCCAAAGCGAGAAATAATATCTTCAAGTCTAAGGGTCTTTTTAAGCATATTTGCTATCGCCACAAGTAGTATATCTCCGATATTATGCCCCCAATTATCATTAACCGATTTGAAAAAATCTAAATCAATAAAGAACAGGGTTACCTCCATGTTTTGTCGTTTGGCTAACGACAACTTGGGATTAATGATGTCAAAAAATGCTCGTCGGTTTAGCAAGGATGTCAGTGGGTCTTCACGTGCAATTCTTTCTATGTCTTTTTGGGCTTTAATAAGTTGCCGTTTTTCGCGACGAAGCTGAAAATTGAGTTGCGCCATTAGATTACTAAGACTGCTTATTTCTTCAATTAGCTTTTCATCTTTTAGCTCCAACATTTCAGCAATACAATAGAACGAGGACTCCATTTTACGAAACGAACATAAAAGCCCTTCACCTTTTGTGGTTTTAAGTAGTTGCGGATCTGAGTCAAGGTCTTTTATTTGTGTCACTCGAGGGGCACCGGCAAAAAAGTCATGCCAATTGTTTGTTTCAGATAGAAAAATAGCAAACAGTAAGTGAAAGCCCCGGTTGTGACTGATTAATGTGCCATCGTAAGCAAACTCAGCGATAGCCAATACGTGCGAATTTTCTGCGATATCTATTGCAAGTTCACTGGGGATATTCATTAAGCTAACCAGGTGTTGAGCTTTTGAATCGCTTCTTTGTAATCGCTGGTGATGAAATCGGCTTTAAGCACTTCTTGCGGTTCATGGAAAAAAGACAGCGCCTGACCGCCTACAATGGTTTTAATATGTGGGTATAAGGCGTCGATTTCTTGGAGGATCTCTCGAGCCTTTTTGATATTGTAAGGCATGGTAACGCTGATGATTACGGCTTTAGGTGACTCATTTGTAATATAATCAAGAATGGCATCTTTAGGTGCGTCGGCACCAAGATAGGTTGTATCCCATTCATTTGCTTCTAACGCTGTGGCAACCATCCATGAGCCAATTTGGTGTTGTTCAGATGCCGCGCAAGTTACCAATATCTTTGGTTTAGTTATTTCTGGAAGGTCTAGGTGCATTAGCAGCCCAGTGAGCACACGATTGGTAATGGCTGTGGCTAAATGTTCGGTGGATACTGATACGTCACCATTTTGCCAAAGCAAACCTATTTGATAGAGAGCGGGCTGAGCCTCATTATTAAAAAAACGCTCAAAGTCTTCCCATGTAGTGACTTTATTGAATGCATAGCTGTAGGCGTTACGGTGATCACCTGTAATAATATAGTGGAGAAAGGGGTTATCCATTGCAATAAACTCTTCTTCTCGGTTGCCTTTTATTAGGCTACAGCACTCATCATGGGCCCTAAGCATCCAATCGTATATTTGCACTAATTGTGCAGCCTCAATTGGTGGAATTGTCTTTAAAATCAATTGCTGCCATTTTTCTAGTTCTTCTTTAAAGTAGAGAAATGGCACCCCTTGAGAATGATAAGCCTGATAGACCCAGGGAAGTGCTTTCACTAAAGCGGTTCCATCACGGGATTCAATAACCTGGGAGATAAACCCAAGGTGGTTGCGGTGATTATTGATTAATAAGTCCAGCGAATTGCCATTTAAAAAACGACTTTGCTCGGGCTTTGAAATCCAGCGATTAATTTCTACCAGCATTTCTTCACCGAATTGACAATATGCATTAATGGCATTGTCAGTCACTGTGGCAAGTAGTGTATTGAGTTTTTGGCTATCCATAGTTACTCCTCAATTGAACAGATACAAATTGAACTTATGCGCGAGGTTAAAAGTCGACAAAACCTAATGCTATTATAGTCATAATAAAGCTCATTGCTGGTTATCATTGAAGCAAAAGTAGTAAAAAATTAGGCAAGTTTAAGTGATGACTGTGCCTTTGTTTGAAATGCGTTGATGAGATAACTGAGGGCCTTTAGCGCTGTTGGTTAATGCTTCGACTTAGCAAGCACCTTGCTGACTTATAGGCTAACACTTGACCTTTAACCATTACTGCTAATTTACAGTTACCCCCCCATATTTAATTCAACAATAACTGATATTATTGGTTTTTTTCAATATTTAATTGTGGTTTATGTGATTTTTTAGAGTCAATATAAGCGCTTATGGCTAAGCCATTTGTTACTGGCGCTTGACGCTGAAAGCTTGCCTTATGGCGGCTATTAACACCATAGGGCAAGATTTTATCGCTGAGGACTATTTATTTAGCACAAATTGATCAATTTGATTTTGGGCTAAGGCTTGATCCATGGTGCCCTTTAGCAGTTTGTACATCAAAATCGAGGCATCAATCTCAGTTTTACGGTTAGTTAAACTTTCAATATTGAGCCCTAATGGGATATTAAGCGGAATAACAGCAGCCAAAATTTGCAGCAGGTTACTGTGGTTAATCTTAATTGACTCATACAGAGGATCTTCTGCCGACAAAATACGCTGGCTGGTAGCTTCGGGTACCGACACACCTAACCAGTTGATAAATTCTAAGGTTTTAGCACTGCCGCAAGGTGAAAATGTCAGGATGATGCGATTAGGCTTGATATTGTTTAACGCACATTCTTTGGCGTAGCTGGTTAACATATCAATGGTTGCTTGGGCGTTATACACCGCCTGAGTGATGTAGTATTCACAGCCTTGGTTTGATTTACCTAACAGGCGAATATGTTCATTTTTTTTACTTAAATGGCGCTCTGCAATGGCCACGCCACCAAGGTAGAATGCTTGAGAGTGCGCCGCTAATACGCGGTAAGCGTCATTTAATGGTAATGAACTTGCAACCTGAGTCGATGGGGATCCCACTAATACCAAGTCTCTGACATTATTTTGATACCAAGCGCGGGACAACCACTCACTAAAGCCCTGTTCATCAAGACCGGCAACGCTCTTATAAGCAATAACTGGCTTGCCTGACTTTTGATTGATTAGCTGAGCGTAAGTACCAGAATCATGAGTGGCTTTAAAGGGAAAAGGCCTTGGGGTATCAATGCGGCTGGTTTCATCCTGAATATCGTAGATGATCAAACCATCAAAGTTTATCTCATCAAGGCGAGCTAACAATTTATCAGCGATAATACTGACCGATTCAAAATCAGTATCGATTTTTGGTGGGGTTGTACCAATAAAATAGATCCCACGGTGATGATCGGATGAACGCTGTTTTAATGATTTTTTCATGTTTAGCCGTCTAGATGGATGTTATCTCCATTGTGTCTTAAATTTTGACCCTTGTTAAGGCCGAAAAAGGGTATTTTTTGAAATAATTAATAACCACTTAAATTAGTCGGCGATAAGTTTTAACTCAGATGATTTTATCTGTCTGTGGGTTTGAATATAGAGCAAGCAGAGTCACATTTTCCCTATTAGTTGTGGTTAATGTACTTGGCTGAGGAGGTGACTTTATTGAGTTATCGCTGCGCCGTTTAATGCCGCAATTCTGGCATCGGTTGATAAATTGATGAATTTAGGTGCGGCAGTAACCGCTAGAATGGCAAGAATAATGATAACGACTACGAGCTCAATTAAGGTAAAACCCTTATTATGGTTAAGCGCCATGGCTCAAAAATCCATTTATTCAGTTTATTATTTGGCAGCGATGTTATTTCAAATGGGCTGCTACCCCTACTTATCTACTTGAATAAAAGGTTTTTTATTTATAAGAGTTTAGTATTTTTGACCTCCCTTTAATTAGCCTGTGACATAGTGTCGCAGTTTGTTGGTTTTAAGTTGAAACCTGTTCTGGTTAATTTATAAATGTCCGCACAAATATTATAGGTTTGTCATAGGACTGTTTATGTACCGCTCTAAATTGATGATTTCTATCGCTGTCGCTTTAGGTTTTTTACCCACTTCCTTCGTTCAAGCCACTGAGGCTAATCCCACAGACACTCAGGCTGTTGAAACCACCCAAGAAAAAAAACACAAGCAGCACTGCGATAATAAAAGCTGTGATGACTACCTTGTGGTGACTGGGGAGTTAATGCGCGATCCTGCCAAAGTTGTCACCGATCCCAAAAAGCCCAGATTACCGCTGCCCGCTTATGACGGTGCAGGTTACTTAAAAACCATCCCCGGTTTTAGTATCGCCAGAAAAGGCGGCGCAGGTGGCGACCCTTCTTTAAGAGGCATGGGCGGTTCACGCATCAGTATTGTTGATGATGGCCAGCATGTTTATGGCACCTGTGGCGGACGTATGGATCCGCCAACAGCTTATATTTATCCAGAAGCCTATGATGCCATTACAGTGATTAAAGGCCCACAAACAGTAAAATATGGCCCAGTAGGTTCCGCAGGGACGGTATTATTTGAAAAAGATCGCCATAGCTTTAGTGAGAAAAGCCTTGAAGGTCGCGCCAGCGTAACCGGTGGCAGTTTTGGCCGTGAAGATTACTTAGTCGAAATAAAAGCAGGTACTGAAACCCATTACATTGATTTTGATGCTAATAAGTCTAAAAGCGATCATTATCAAGACGGTGATGGTACCACCATTCAATCCCTTTATGACCGTAATAATTACAATTTTGCTTTAGGTTGGACCCCCGACGAGTCAACCGTGGTTGAGCTTGCTTATGGCAGCTCAAGCGGTGAGGCTGAGTACGCTGACAGAACCAATAAAGCTCGTGTGATCGATAATGAAAATGTCACCTTTCTGCTGCAAAAGGATGTTGATTTTTACTGGCTGAATAATATTGATTTTCAGTTATATAGTAATGAAAACGATCACGTTATGGATCAGTTTGACCGCGGCGTAAATGCAGGCACTAATGTCAGACGAAAAACCGCAGGTGGTCATTTATGGTTTGATATTTCAGCCAATGAAAAATGGGAAACCATTGTCGGGCTTGACTATATGGACAGTAAGCACAAAGGACGCAGCATCAATCAAGCAGAAGATAATGGCCTAGATGATTTATTAGCAAAACCCTTTATGCAGGACATGGCTTATATCAATACCGGCTTATTTGTTGAATCAAGTTATCAGCTTAACCAAGGTAAAATCTTGACGGGGCTAAGAATGGATCAATGGCAAACCAGTTTATATGTGGCCCAGCAAGGCAGCCGTGATGATGACTTATTCAGTGGCTTTGTTCGCTACGAGTTTGAGACTGATAAAAGCCAATATTATATTGGCGGCGGCCATGCCCAACGTATTCCTGACTATTGGGAGTTCATGAAGGCAGACAATAATGATTTGTCACTTAAGGCATTTGATTTAGATGCTGAAAAAACCACCCAGCTTGATGTTGGCTGGATTTATCAAGACGATATTGAAATATCCACGGCGTTTTATTACGGCAAAGTGGCAGACTACATCTTAATTGATGCTAATACTGCCAAGACCGCAGCTTACAATATTGATGCAACGATTTGGGGCGGCGAATTAGGCCTGCTATATCCATTTACTGATCAATGGTCGGCGCAAACCACCGTCAGTTATAGCCATGGTGAGAATGACACTGACAATACACCACTAGGGCAAATATCCCCTTTAGAGGGTCGTATTTCAGTGAATTATGAAGCTGAAAATTGGACCGCTGGGTTATTTTGGCGGATGGTTGCGGCGCAAGATAGAGTCGCAATTGGTCAAGGTAATATCTCAGGACAAGATCTGGCTGAAAGCAGTGGTTTTGGCACATTGGCCATCAATGGCTCTTGGAAGCATGATGATATTTTAGTGAGTTTTGGTATTGAGAACTTATTTGATATTACCTATGCCGAACATGTTAGTCGCTCTGGAGCGGGTAATGACATTCCTGGTAGTTCACCACTATTTCAAGTTAATGAGCCGGGTCGAACCGCTTGGGTAAAACTTGATTACAATTTTTAATAAAAACCGGCAGGCTTGTTACATTTAATAAGCCTGCATCATTGTCCACTTTGGGTGAAACCTCTGCTTTAATGCCTGATACAGCCGCCGGCAAACTTGTCCCTAGCTGCAATACATTGCTTTTATTCACATAACCTATGTAAAGCTATGCAAAGTTACCCTTTGGCAGTTTTCTTTATAAAGTGATCTAATTAAAATCAATCACGTAACATCTAAATAATATTAAATCATATTAAATAATAATAAACGAAAATGGATTTCCAGTTAATGAAAACACGCTATACGCTAGTGGCGGTTGCAACTTCGCTATTCATTTTATCTGCCTGCAGCAGTTCATCCTATCTTGACGAGCCTTTGGTTAAACCTGTGCTGCCTGCGTCGTGGCATACCGACGCCAAATCATTAAAAGACAATCAAAGTTGGGTAACACCAATCGCTACCGATCAGTTATTAGAACTTATCAGTATTGGCCTGAACACCAACCAGCAGTTAATTCAGTTAGCTCTTGAAGTCGAGGTTAACAAGCAGCAGCTTAATGTCAGTGATGCCAGCTTTTGGCCAGAGTTAAGCTTATCGGCTAATAGTGCTAGAGGGGGAAATAGTGATGCAACGTCTAGCTCCAATAGTCTTAGTCTTGATGTTAGCTATGAGCTAGATATTTGGGGCAAGTTATCCGATAGCGCTAAAGCCTCAAAACTGAATTTACTCACTGCTGAGGCCAATTATCAGCAAGCAAGGGATGCACTGGTTGCTGATGTGGTGATTACCTACTACAAGGTAGTGACCTCAACAGAGCTCGTTAAGCTATTTGAGCGTCGCACCGAAAATGCCAAACTTAATTTTGACATCATTGAGTCGGGTTACCTGCAAGGGTTAAACACCGCGCTGGATGTGTATTTAACTCAAAATGAGTTTCACAGTGAAAACTCAAACCTGTTGGCACAGCGCAGTCAGCGCAATAAAGATATTAGAACCTTAGAGCGCTTATTAGGCGGCTATCCAGCAGGTAAATTACTGATAGATGAAACACTGCCGCTATTGCCACAAGGGATTAAAATTGGCGTCCCCAGCGAGCTCGTTAAACGTAAACCACAACTGCAAGCCGCTTGGTATCAGTTGCTCGCTCAAGATGCCGTCGTGGCCTTTACTCAAAAGCAGCGTTATCCAGCCTTACGTTTAGGGGCTGATATTGGCACCGCCAGTAATGATATTGCTAACTTATTAAGTGGTGATTACAGTTCATGGTCAGTATTTGCCGGTATTACCGCACCGATTTTTAACGCCGGTCGCTTAAAGTCACAAACCGAGCAGCAAAAGCTGAAATTAAAGCAGCAAGAGCAGCAGTATTTAAATACTTTGTTTAGTGCCTTTGAGCTAGTTGAAAACAACCTTGATCTTGATGCCAGTTTGCAGCAGCAATATCGCTCAACTTTACAAGC
This sequence comes from Shewanella sp. 10N.286.51.B2, assembly GCF_041469265.1. NCBI lineage: Bacteria > Pseudomonadati > Pseudomonadota > Gammaproteobacteria > Alteromonadales > Shewanellaceae > Shewanella > Shewanella sp. 10N.286.51.B2. The sequence goes on along the minus strand of NZ_JBFRKH010000063.1, from coordinate 15,529 downwards.
GCAAGACAATGCCCTCCAAGCTGAAACCCTATCATTTGAGCAATACCAAATCGGCCTTGTCAGCTATACCACAGTACTGGATGCCCAAAATCGTGCCTTTGTGGCCCAAAGTTCGGTTATCAGCTTAAAAAACCAAATCATTGCCAACCGTATCGGATTACACCTTGCTTTAGGTGGCGATTTAGATGCCAGTGTGACAGAAGAAGAAAAATATGATGAATAAGAAATACCTGATCCCAGTAAGCATTGTTGCGGTTGCGGTTGCCACTATTATGGTGATTACCTCAAACCCACCTACCACTAAGCGTGGCAAACCGATGGCTGTAGCTGCCATGTCGGTTGAAACTCAGGTGCTTAAGCCACAAGATTATCAAATTCAGGTGAGCAGTTTTGGGGTGGTAAAACCGCGCACCCAAAGCTCGTTAGTGACGCAGGCTTCAGGTCAAATTCTATCTATTAGCCCCAACTTTCGTGAAGGTGGTTTTTTTGAAACTGGCGAAGTGTTAGTTGAGCTTGATGATAGAGATTATCAAGCTGAAGTTAAAATTGCTGAAGCTGGGTTAATGTTGGCTAGGCAACAATTATTAGAAGAACAAGCACGTACTAATCAAGCCTTAGCAGATTGGCAGCGCCTGAGTAATGGCCGCGAGCCGACATCGCTGGTGTTGCGTGAGCCGCAATTAGCTGCAGCGCGAGCGGCAATGCTATCTAACCAAGCGAAACTTGAACAAGCCAACTTGGCCTTGGAACGTACCCAAGTTGTTGCCCCCTTTTCTGGGCGAATTTTAGAAAAACATGTTGATGTAGGCCGGGTGGTTTCGACCAATAGTCAGCTGGCAACGATTTACGCCACCGATTATGTGGAAATACGTTTACCAATCAATAACAGTGATTTAGCACTGGTAGAACTACCTGAGCAAGGTAAGTCTGTGGTGGCTAAAGTGAGTTTTGAGTCTGACTTAATAGGCCTGCAAAAATGGGAAGGGCAGTTGATTCGCACCGAAGGTGCAATCGATAGTAACTCGCAGCAGTTGTATGTGGTGGCGCAAATTGATGATCCATTTGATTATCAAGCTAATCAGCAAATGCCACTGAAAATTGGTCAATACCTGACAGCCAATATTGCCGGTAAAAAGCTGAGCCAAGCGATCGTAATCCCGACTAAAGCAATCTATCAAGGTAGCTATGTGTATGTGGTTAATGATGGCAAGTTATTACGCAGAGAAGTGACCATTAGATGGCAAAACAGCCAAGATTCGGTAGTTAGAACAGGTTTGAAAAGTGGCGATGAACTGGTTATTACCTCCCTTGGACAAGTGAGTTCAGGCACCCCTGTCACTGTTGTTGGCGCAACGAATAAAGTTAAACCACAGCGAGGCCCAAGAGGTGAGGGCAGAGCCGATGGCAAGTCTCGCAGTAAGCCTGATGGCGAGCGTAAAACCAAACCTGCTAGTAAAGAGGAGTCACAGCCATGATTGCTTGGTTTGCTAAAAATCACGTAGCGGCCAATTTATTAATGTTGTTGCTGCTGGTATTAGGTTTAGGTTCACTGTCAACGCAGATCCCACTTGAAGTGTTTCCGACAGTTGAGTCTGAAAGGATCTCTGTTCGAGTATCGCTTCGTGGCGCGACCCCTGAAGATGTTGAAAAGGGGGTAACAATTCGTATTGAAGAGGCGGTGCAAGACCTTGAAGGTATAGAAAAAATCACTTCTAGCTCTTCAGAGGCATCATCGCAGGTCACCATTGAAGTTGACAGTGGTTACGACCCCCGAGAAATGCTAGCGGACATTAAAAGCCGCGTCGATGCCATTAACACCTTTCCGGTTGATGCCGAAAAACCTGTCATTGCCCTTGCCCAGCGTAAGCGTGAAGTCATCGCAGTAACGGTAACCGGCAAATATAGCGAAAAAGAAACCATCGAGTTTGCTGAAGTGGTGCGCGATGAATTGTTGCGCCTAGAGGGTGTCACCCAACTAGATTTAAGCGGGGTGCGTAACTATGAAGTGTCATTAGCCTTATCGCAAAACAAATTACGCCAGTACAACTTAACTCTGAGTGAAGTATCACGGGCGATTAATGCCTCTAGTACTGATATCTCTGCGGGTAATTTAAAAACTCAGGGTGGCGACATTTTACTGCGCTCTAAAGGCCAAGCTTATTACAAAGATGAGTTTGCCAATATTGCCATTAAATCTGCCGCTGACGGCACCATTATTCGTTTAGGCGATATTGCAAATGTGGTTGATGGCTTTGAAGAAACCCCTGTAAGAACTCGCTTTAATGGTCAACAAGCAGCATTTATCGATGTGTATCGTATTGGTCAGCAAAGCGCGATTGATGTGGCTGATAAAGTGAAAGACTACATTGATTCTCGTCAGGCAACCTTGCCTGAAGGCTATGGCCTTAGCTATTGGGATGACGATTCTGAAATCGTTAAAAACCGTATTGCTACCCTAACAGGCAGTGCGCTGCAGGGCGGCATACTTGTGTTGCTATTACTGACATTGTTTTTACGTCCTTCAATCGCCATATGGGTATTTATTGGTATTCCAGTTTCGTTTATGGGCGCATTCATTGTGATGCCATTTTTTGATGTGTCGTTAAACGTCATCAGCCTGTTTGGTTTTATCTTGGTATTGGGGATTGTGGTGGATGATGCCATTGTTACTGGCGAGAATATTTACACCCACCTTAAGACTGCGCCCAATGGCGAGCAAGCGGCGATTCTTGGTACCCAAGAAGTGGCCGCGCCAGTGACCTTTGGCATCTTAACCACAGTGACCGCTTTCTTACCTATGTTGTTTATCGAAGGCACTCGCGGGGCGATATTTGGTCAAATTGCGATAGTGGTGATCCCAGTATTATTGTTTTCGTTAATCGAATCTAAGTTTGTGCTACCCGCTCACCTTAAATATATTAAGATGCGCAGCGAGAAGGAAAATTATAATAAGTTTGAGATTTTTCAGCAAAAGTTTGCTGATGGATTTGAACGAGCAATCATTCAGTTCTATCAACCATTTTTACGCATAGCGCTAAAGCATAAAACCGCCACCTTGAGCTTATTTCTCAGTGTGTTGTTAGTGATAGCGGCACTGTTGGCCACGGGGTGGACTAAGTTTACCTTCTTCCCGCGCATTCCCAGTGAAACCGTCAGGCTTAACTTGACCATGCCAGCGGGTACCCCATTTGAAGTGACCAATGGCCATATCATTAGCATTGCTGCAAAAGCGGAGGCGCTGCAAGAAAAGTATCGTGATGAAGAAACCGGTGAAAGCGTGATCATTAATATTTTGGCCACAACGGGTGGTCGCGGCGGTAGCTCAAATGCAGGTGGGGTTCGTTTTGAAATAACCCCAGCAGAGAAGCGTGAATCAGATATTACCTCTAGGCAACTATTAACTGAATGGCGTAAAAGTGTTGGTGAAATTCCTGGGGCTGAGTCAGTGACTTACCGCGCTGAAATTGGCCGAAGCTCTGATCCTATTGATGTGCAGCTCAGTGCAAACTCCCTTGATACCTTACGTGAGATTGCCGATCAGGTTAAACAGCATTTAAAAACTTACCCGACAGTATTTGATATTGCCGACAGTTTATCTAACGGTAAAGAAGAGCTGCTAATTGAGTTAACCGAGCAAGGTAAAGCGTTAGGGCTCACTCGACAGGAAGTATCAAGTCAAATAAGAAGCTTTTATTTTGGCTCAGAAGTGCAGCGCATCCAGCGTGGCCGTGATGATGTGCGAGTAATGCTGCGCTTGCCGCTAGATGAACGTCAGTCATTAGATGACCTTAAAAAGGTCCTGATTACCACCAGTCAGGGCGCGCAAGTGCCGCTTGGTCATGTGGCTAAAATGACCTCAGGTAAGAGCCCATCAAGTATTCAACGCATCGATCGTTATCGGGTGTTAAATGTCACTGCCGACGTGGATAAAGACAATACCAATATGACTGTGCTACAAGCAGATCTTAAGGTGTACCTTGATGGTTTAGTGCAGCAATACCCTGGAGTAAGGCACTCACTTGAAGGCGAAGCTCGTGAACAGCGAGACAGCTTTGGGTCGTTGCAATGGGGCTTAGTGTTTGTGTTGTTTATGATTTATAGCCTACTCGCAATTCCGTTTAAGTCTTACATTCAGCCATTAATTGTGATGAGCGTGATCCCCTTTGGCTTAATTGGCGCAGTACTAGGTCATTGGTTAATGGGCTCGCCACTGACCATTTTCAGTATATTGGGGATGTTGGCGCTAGTGGGCGTTGTGGTCAATGACTCGCTAGTGCTGGTAGACTTTATTAATAAAAAACGTGCAGATGGAATGGCATTAGCGGAGGCGGTATTAACCGCAGGTGCAAAACGTTTTAGACCGGTTATGCTCACCAGTTTGACCACGTTTATCGGCCTAATGCCGCTATTATTAGAGAAGTCGACCCAAGCGCAGTTCTTAATTCCAATGGCGATATCATTGGGCTTTGGGATTATATTTGCCACCTTTATCACCTTGATTTTGGTTCCGGTAAATTACCTTGTGGTTGAGCGTTTAAAGGGCAATAAAGTCGATAATGCCAATCTAGATCAAGAGTTTGAAAATAGCTTTGGCGCTGCTAAGGTTAAGGTATAGCTCAGGTTATAATTCAGTGGCGATTTTAATCGCAAAATATAGCGTTGCCAGTAATGAAATGCCCTGCTGGCGACGCTTTAAGCGTGATAAATGTGTCGGCCTAAAAAGTTCAAAACATTTATCACGAGATAAAAAACAAAAGGAAAAACAAAAATTATTGCAGCAGAAACGCTTAATATGAAGGTAATTGATAGCGATTAGTGATTTTTCGATGTTTGGTTGCATCTCAAGATAATCAGCAAATCAGGCATTCATACAATCAGGTAATCAGCCAATTATATAATCAGATATTTATACAGTCAGCAAATCAGGCATTTATATGATCAGGCATTTATACAATCAGCTTATTGGTGTTAGCCTAAATTCAATTACTGCAAATACTCTTACAGCTAACCTGCAAGCTTGGTGACCTGTTTTATTTTCTCGATAAGAACATGCTTTTCAAATGGTTTTGCCAAATAATCATCCATTCCTGATTCATAACATTTCTCAATATCTTGATCCAGTACACTGGCGGTAAGTGCAATGATTGGCAGCCGTTGCACAGATGGGTTTATTTGCTCCCACTCTCTGATTTTTTGGGTGGCAGTAAAACCATCCATAATGGGCATCATACAATCCATTAAGATTGCATCAAATATTTTGCCATCACTAATAAAATCAAACGCCTCAAGCCCATTATTAGCAATTACGAAGTTATAGCCCGCTTGCTTGACTAGCACTGAGGCGACCTTTTGATTAACGAGGTTATCTTCGACAATCAAAATCATGCCGTGAATGGTGCGTGGTTGTTCTTGCTTATCAATACCATCATTGGCGGCTTTTTTTTCAGCTGGGGTGACTTTGTTGCGCAGAGTACGACTTTCGATGCCATTACGAATGGCATCGCTAAAGCGCCTGCCAAGCAGTGGTATGGTGATAGAGGCGTCAATGTTATCTAATGTTCGCTGCTCAGAAGGGCTATTAATGGCAATGGAAAAACTATCTTGCAGCATGAGTAATTCGGGTAATGCTTTTAAAGCCTCTCGGTTCATTGAGGCATTATCAATAAATAACAGATCAAACTTTTGCTTATCCTGTAACAAGTCAAACGGTGATGGGTAACGGTAATTTATGCTAAATTCATGTTTACTACAGGCAGCATCAATAGCATCAATAATATCATTATTACTGGAAATAATTGCCGTAGTCAGGTGTTTAAACTCGTCTCTTTTAGGCTGCTCTTTGGTAATGATGCGGGCTTTAAGTTCAACGCTGAAACAACTGCCTTTACCTTTTTCTGAGCTAACTTTTATATCGCCGCCCATTAACCCCACTAGCTGTTTACAAATTGCCAGCCCAAGCCCTGTACCACCAAATTCACGAGTGATGGTGCCATCCTCTTGGATAAAAGGTGAAAAGATTTGTTGGTGATTTTCTTCTTTAATACCAATACCGCTATCGTATATTTTAATTTTCATATTGGCATAGTTAGCTTCGTCGTAATCGCAGCTCACAGCGACTTTAATAAAGCCGTTATTGGTAAATTTAACTGCATTTGACAGAAGGTTCATTAATACTTGGCGCATTCTATGTTCGTCAAGTGATACTAAGTGAGGCATATGTTCAGGGATTTCAATTTTAAGGTCGAGTTGCTTTTCAACGACTTTAGCTAACACCATAGTGAGGGTGTCATAGATGACCTCGGTAATATTGGTGTCGTTGTAAGCAATAGACAGGTTACCCGACTCAATTTTAGAAAGATCCAGAATATCGTTAATCAATAGTAATAAGGTATGTGAGGATGTTTCTATGGTTTGCAGGTACTCATTTTGCAAAGGAGTTAACCTTGTGCCTGACATTATCTCCGACATGCCAATAATGCCATTTAACGGTGTTCTAATCTCATGGGACATATTGGCCAAAAAAGAACTTTTGGCTTGGTTAGCTCTTTCTGCATCTGATTTTGCTTGCAAGATTTTGGCATCATTTAAAAAGCGTTCATGAATTAGGTTATTGAGCTTTTTAGAGAAGTAGCTTAATTCATCTTTACCACTTTCGTTTATCTTATTTGAGTAATCATGTGTTTTTTCAATTTTTGACATGGTTTTAATCACATGATGCAGATACTTTAGAATGCGGCGGTAAAGGTTTGCGCCAATGGTGCCAATAGTAACGAGCGATATTAGCAATGCAACGCAGAACATAATAATAAGCTGCTTAGACTTTGCTATTTCAGAGTGAATATTGGTGGATAATTGCTCTGAAATGGTAGTGACAACATATTGAATTAAGTTCAAACGCTGATTAAACACCTCCAAGTTAGCATCTGTATTATCAACAATTTCATTCCCTTGCAGAAATTGGCTGCGCAGCTGATAACTTTGTTGGAATGCTTGATCTGAAAAGGTAGTTAATAACAGGTCTACTTGCTCAGGCTTGGCGCTAATATTAATAAAGCGATCGACATACAGTTGTTGTCTTTCAGCGCTCATATTCAATTGACTCAGCAGATCTTCGTCGCCTCGATTCGTTATCAGTTGATCCATTAGCCATTTTTCTTCTGCAGACCACAGTGATAGCCATTGCAATTGAAATAAAATCGTCAAGTTCTGGTTAATTTTTTCAGGTACATCAAGCTTATCTTTTTCTAGCGTCATCAACCCTTGGTTTTGCAATTCGTTCATCCAAATTGACCAATCAAATAAATCCTCTTTGGTAAGGGCTGGCGATTCAGCTAAGGCTTCTTCAGTGCTGTTAAACCATGCTTGAATATCTTCACTGTGTTGAGCGCTAAAGCTTGTGGGTAATAACGCAGACAGTTTCTCAGTAATAGATGTGAATTGGGATAATACAAAGGGCTCATCTTGGCCGCTGAGCGCGTCTTGCGCTTGAGTAATTTGCCGATTAAGCTGGGAAAATAACTCTAAAAAGGTCACTTTGTTGTTAAGGCTGTTTAAAGCTTGCACATTATCAGTTTGTTTTTGGATTTCTAACGCTGATAAAAAACCTGCAAAAACCAATGGTAACAAGACTAGTGCCAACATCCTTGCTTTTATTGAAATACGATTCAATAAATTCATCTCAGCTCCTTGAGTAAAAATTAGCCATAAAAAAGTTAGCTATAAAGTTGTATATCGTAGGGTTCTTGGCTAAGTTTAGATTAGTAAAACTTCTGACTATGTTTAGCATAGTACAAAAACTATCTAGGAATGAAGGTTTTTATATGATTAATGGATTAAACCACAAAGCCTTTTTATTGAGCCTGAAGCATTTTTTTTTGAGTCGATTGTGCACAAGGCGGCTTATCTTTCTTACTGCATTAATTTTATCCCCATCAACTTGGGCTTTAGAGGCTGATACCAGCAAAAGCTCTGAGGTCGAATTCGCTATTTTTAGCCTTAATGATGACATGCCGCCTTTAAGTAAAAGTAAGGCGAGAATGTTATATCGAGGTAAGTCTAAAAAAGTCGGAGGTAGCTTTAAAATTGTCTTAGTTGATCTACCTGAAACCTCCATGCACCGCGAAGAGTTTTATAGCATGTTGCTGGGTAAATCGGTCTCACAAATGAATGGTTATTGGGCCGGGTTGGCTTTCTCCGGCAAAGGCTCGCCACCAGAAGAGTTAGACAGTGATGATATAAAGAAGATCCTCAAATGGCTGAACGACAATCCTAATGGTATTGCATATGCTCCGATAGAGTCGGTGCCTGAAGAAGTTAATATCTTAATCACAGTGCCACAAGGAGAGTAGCCATGTTATTAAACCGAAAATACATAATTTTACTATTAACCCTTGGCATGGCAACCAATGCACAAGCTGCGATAGAGCTGACTGATAACTTTTCCATCAGTGGTTTTGGTTCAACATCTATCAGTAAATCAGACAATAAAGCGCCATTATTTATTAACCGGGAAATAACAGATGAAACCTGTTATGACTGTGATACTTTATTTGGAATACAACTTGATTTAGATGTGTTTGAGGGCTTTGATGCATCAGCTCAAGTGGTTAAGCGCACCCAAGATAAATGGAGCGAACCTGAGTTAGAATGGGCCTACCTAAGTTATGAATTTAGTGACTTTAAAGTAAGGGCTGGCCGATTGCGCTTACCCTTGTTTTTAGTCTCTGAGTTTTATTTTGTTGGCCAAGCCTATGCGTGGGCAAGGCCGCCGGGTGAGATTTACGACTCGATTTTAGGTACCACCTCATACGATGGTGTTTCGCTGGCTTGGCAATATGAATTATCTGATGAAATATCACTTACCGTTTCACCTTATTATGGTTTCGGCCGCTTAACTGAGGTGAATTTAGGGCCGATATTGATGCAATTTGATTCTGACTATACCACCGGAATATATGTCGATTTAGTAGGGTTTAATTATCGTATCCATACTGGATTTTTACGGTCTAAATATACTTTACGCCCAGCCCCTACTGCTGATGAGTTAAGTGTATTTACTTTGGGGGCAGAATACAGTTTAGATGCTTGGCAGTTTATGGCTGAATTTGAACATGATGAGCTGCAAAGTAATTGGTACGCCAGTGTTGGTTATGCAATCGATGATTTTACTCCCTATGTGGTTTATGCCGAGAGTCGTGAGCTTAGAGAGAGTCAAGGGGTGACTATAGGGCTTCGCTATGATGTGACTTCATCGATTTCACTTAATGCTGAGTACCAGTCCATTTTAGGGGATAATCCAATAAACCGAGCGCAATTTGCCGCACCACCAATTATTTGGGGTGAAAGTACCGATGTTGAGTTATTAAGCTTGATGGTGAACTTTGTCTTTTGATGCTAACGAAACGTGTTGATGCTAGCTAAAGGTTTTGAGGCTAGGCAGTTAACTGCCTAGCCTTTTTAAATAGTTAACACTTTACCGCGATACTTATTTTTAGCTGTTTTGCTCGCAAAGATAGCTGCTTTGGCTTAATTGACTATTTAGTTTGCTATGTTGAATAATACGGCAAAGCGCCATCATTCATAACGCTTTTCGTAAAAAGAGCTTTAGATCAACCTCATGTAGTACACCAGCCGCCCCCTTAGCGGATATTCTTATTCAATCGCCCTAGTTAATTACCTCTTTTGGACTATATAGCTAGGTCTCACTTCTGAATTGTAGTTGTTTGATTGTTGAACAACGCCCTTTATAATGCCGCCGTTTAATAGATGACGCTTTTTAGAGGATGTAACTTGAGCACTTTGTATACAGAAACCCACATTGGCAGCATGCAGTTAAAGAACCGCTTTATCCGCAGTGCGACTTGGGAAAATATGGCAACTGAAGATGGCCATATGACAGAAAAGTTATACGCCATATACAAAGAGCTTGCTCAAGGTGAAGTCGGCCTGATCATTACAGGTTATGCCAATATCGTCGCAGAAGAAAAACCCAATGCGGGCATGATGGGCATGTACGACGACTCCTTTATCGAGGAATACAAACAGCTAACGGAATTAGTTCACCGTAATGGCGCCAAAATAGCCATGCAGCTGGCCTATGGTGGCACCAAAACCACTTACAACGTGGGTGAAAGAGTGATTTTTGCCCCAAGTGAGGTTTGCGAGCGTGGCACAAAAACCTTAGGTAAAGCCATGACCATTGCCGAGATAGATTACATAGTGCAGGCATTTGCGAAAGCGAGTTTACGGGCAAAACAATCAGGTTTTGATGGGGTTGAAATTCATGGGGCCCACAGCTATTTAATTAATCAGTTTTTAAGCCCTTATTACAATCAAAGAGATGATCAATATGGTGGCAGCCTAGAAAACCGCCTGCGCTTATTAGTTGAAATCTATACGGAAACCAGAAAGCTGGTGGGTGATGATTACCCGATACTGGTGAAATTAACCGCCTGTGATTTTTTTGAAGGTGGCTTAACCTTTGCTGAAACCCGTGTTATTTGTAAAAAGCTTGCAGCCATTGGCGTTGATGCCATTATCATTTCTGGCAATATTCATGGTAAAGCTAATGACATGATTGGTGAGTCGTTTGAGGGGCATACCATTCAGCCACAGGGTTATTTTCATCAATATGGCGATGTGATAAGTCGTGAAGTGAATATACCAGTTATTACTGTAGGCGGGCTAACGGACATTGATGCCATAGAAACCATTGCCGCGAATACCAATATTCAATACTTTGCCCTATCAAGACCATTATTGTCAGAGCCTGATCTAGTGAAGCGTTGGCAAAATGGTGATAGAGCTCAAGCCCTATGTGAAACCTGCTCAAAATGCCGCACTAAGCGCGGTAATTTTTGCATTGTAAATAAACAGCGAAAAGCAACTATTGCGGGTTTTTAACTTTTATTCTGTCCATTAAAACTTGTCGATTAAAAAGCGAACCAGATGGTTCGCTTTTTTACGCGATGTTAATTGACTTACTGATGTGAGTTCATCAACTGCAGCTTATCTGAGCCAATCTGATTTAGTCGATGTCGTCAAAATACCAGTAACCAGCATTGACCCAAGCGGTTAATTGCTCAAGCACATCGTTATCGTTTAACCATGGACTTAGGTCTTGTGCACTAAGCTCTTGGGTATCACATAGCAGTGCGATTAAGGCTTCTTTGCCCGCAGATAGTTGCAGTTGCTCGCCATTGATATACAGCACGCCATCAGCAACGCTGGTTTCAAAGTACAGCGTGCGCAGGCCGCCAAGCTTTACTAAAGGTTGCAGCTTAAGCTGCTCAGTCACATCTAAACTTTGAAACCCTAAACTCTCTTCGGGTAAATCAAGTTCGCACTTAGACTGAGTCAGGTAGCGACCGCTAAATTCACTGACTAGCTTGTCATCAAGGGTGGCAAAAAGTTGCTGTTTAATTCGCTCAAGATCGCTGCTGTTCACAATACCTGAGTGTTCGCTTAAGGCGCGGTCAGGATCGGCAATTTGCTCATTGCACAAATCTTTGTCGATAATGTGATCGGCCATTGAACTGATCATATCTTTTGCCGATGCAGTGCGGTAACCCACAGAAAAGCTCATTGATGGCTCAAGGGTTACCCCATCATGAGGGTAGCCTGGTGGCAGATACAAGATATCGCCAGGGAGTAATTCAACATCAATGATCGGGTCGAATGCTTCGGTGTGCAGTAATGCCGGATGAGCTGCAAACTCTTTGTGCGGCCCAAGATCGCCAACTCTCCAACGACGTCGGCCAGAACCTTGGCAGATAAATACGTCATAGAGATCGATATGAGGACCAACTCCGCCACCCGGTGTCGCATAACTGACCATGACGTCATCTAAGCGCCAGCGAGGGATAAAATCAAAACATTTGAGCAGTTCTTCAGCTTCTGGCACCCAGTTATTAAGGGCTTGGACAATTAAGGTCCAGTCAGTTTCACCGAGCTCTTCATAGGATTCAAATGGGCCAAACTCAGCTTGCCATTCATCGTTTGCTTTAAACACGCGGCGCGATTCAACCACGTCTTCGCAAGCAAGCCCTGCCATTTCTTCTGGTGAAAGCAGGTCTTCAAAGTGTTTAAAGCCTTGACGGATCACCAGTGGTTTCTTTTGCCAATACTGTTCAAGAAACTGTTGTGGCGTCATACCATTTAAATCTAATTGCATATTTATTACTCAGTGAAATTTGCCGCGATACTAGCAAGTATTAGCATTTGGTAATTTGGCCGAGATCATAAAATGGTGGATTAGCTGGTAAAGGCAATAAATCTGCCTAGCTCAATAGCGCCTGAAAAAATCTAAACCTGTTGAGTGTATCAATTCTCTACTTGTCACTGACAATAGCAGCACTTTGTAGACAAAGGTTTTAGTCATACATCAATGCTTGGGCTTTTTTATGATCGAACTCTTTTAGCGACTTTCTGGCGAGTTGCCTAAACGGCAGGGCTTTAACGACTTCTTCAAATGGCTGAATAGCAAAGGCCCAAAAAATTGACCCATCAAAGACTAAAATGATCAGTGCACATAAGGGGATTGAAATCACCCATTGGCCAGTAAAGTTAATTTTGAATACTGCGGTAGTTTTACCCACTGCTCGTAATATATTGCCATGAACCGTGTTGTAACCACGCACGATGGGCAAAAAGATATATAGCGGCGCAATGACAGCTAACGCTTGATAGGTTGCTGCATCTAAATGTGGGTAAATATCGGCAATAAAAATGCTCATAAGACCAAAGAGCATTGCGCAAATCACTGAAATAACCACCGCAATATCGATACTGGTATCAACGTTTTTACTCAAATCATCCATCTTATTAGAACCAATCGCTTGGCTAATGGTAATGGCTGATGAGTGCGACCAAGCCGCAATAAATTGGGTTCCCGCTTTAATCCAAGGCATCACCAAGGTGATGGCGACATAGGCATTAATGTCGAGCTGTGAGTACAGCAACTGATACACAGTCACCCCTATCATCAGCATAGTGACGTTGGCTGCAATCGGGAATATCTCAATAAAATGCAGCCGAATATTGCGGCTCATTGAGGTGTTTTTATCTGGCAGCGTGATTTCGATTACAGGGCTGAATTTCATATATGATCCCAGATACATAAGCCGCACGCTTATGGCAATAATGCTACCTAGTGCGGCGCCTTGAACGCCCATAGCTTCAATTGCGATCGTATCGCTAAACTGATAACCATGAATAAGTAAATAGGACAAGACGGCGTTAATGGGCAACTCAATGAGATACCCTTTAAAGGGAATTTTAGTGCGACCCAAGCCATTAAACAGGGCAATCATCACCTGGGTTAGTGCAGTGTAAAGTATGATGTATTTTGAAATCACTAAGTAACTGGCAATTTCTTGTTGTAACAACACATTGTCTGTCAGCAGGCCAATTAAAGGGCGATCAAACAGGGTTAGCAATATCCAAAAAAGCAAGCCCACCGAGCAGTTAATCATCATCCCAGACCAGAATGCTTTTGATAGTGTTTGATTATTGCCAGAGCCAACGGCGCGACTCAACACCAATTGGGTACCATTGGCCAATGCCATTTGAATACCCAAAATAGCAGCAACAATAGCAGTGGCTATGCCCATAGCCGCTAAGGGGATTTCGCCTAAAGGCGATACTAATAAGGTATCTATCATCAACATGGACTGCATCAGCAGTCCATTTAATGCTAATGGCCAAGCAAGGGAAAGGTTCTTTTTTACATAGGACTGAGAGGGCACGGCTAGACCTTAAATGCGGTTAAGTTAAATCAGTTAAAAACAGAATAAGTTGTAAATTTAATCAAGTTATAGAAGGCGTTAACGTTGAATAATAGGCTAAATAACCATATTTCAATCTTGAATAATCGCTCCAATAAGCTTATTGACAGGCGCTTAGCTCACACTGCACTACTAACGTTTACAGGGACTATCATCGAGTTATACCTATTTGTACTACAATAACTTAAATCGTTTTTGGTTGCTATGGGGGAGCTTTTAGTTTTTCGGGTTATAAATGACAAGATCAGCTATTGGTACTCTGGTAAACAAAGACGCAGGAAGTTATAAGGGCTGGTGCAGTTGAGTGGTCGATTCGATAAAGAGAAAAGCAACACAACTTACTTTTGCTATGGCTTAAGTAAGTTGTGGATTGAGGATGTTACAGTTCGGCTGTGGCAATTAATTACCAGCGCAAGGTATTAATCCTTAGGATTTTAGCTTCATGTTGTGGGAACGAAACTTTAAAAAGCGCGATATTGAACTGACAAAAGTCATAATTCCAAAACACAACACAGCCGGTATCAGTGTTAACAAGGTGACTTTGACAAGTGAAATAACACCGATAAGTAATGGTGAAATATTCGGTTCTGAGTGGGGTTCACTAATAACCATATTGATAGTTGTCGCCCACTCACTCAGGGATACTGTCCACAATAAAGCGGTGAATAGTAGTGAAATTGACAGAATAATAAAACTACGACTTTTCCATTTGTGGCTAAGGTATTTCATAATTTAGGCCTTTTTTGCTGTTTGTTTTTTGAAAAACTTTTTACTCATACCCTTAATCCATTTCCAGTGCATTGCTAAGTGGATCCCTAGCATTGGCATCAATAGATTGCCTAGGTCGTGATGTATTTTTGACCATACCGGAAGGATGTCAAAATGAATCCCTAGCTGAGGTAGCATCACTTCTGACACCAAAAAGCCACTTAAAATAACCATCAGCATTGCTAGGTAGAAAATAAAATCCCACACAGCATTAAAACGGGCTTCACCAGATAATTGGCTGACAAACTTTTTAGGCAGTGACTTTAACCAGTCCCAGTGCAGTAATAGGTGAATAACCAAAGGGACTATAAACAATAAGCTTAACCATTCGTGCAATAAAACCCCTGTGGCTTTAGGGGCGCAAACTAATATAAATCCAATTAACAGTAGTGCATCCATGACGTAGAGTGTTTTACCTAAATCGTCTTTCCAAGTTTTCATTTACTAAGTTTCCATTAACCATCATTGATGACATTTTATTATTCACATTTAGCGATTCATATTCATTGACTGACATGAAAATAGATTGCTGCAATCAGCGCAATTTACCCTAAGTTGATTGACTTTATCAACTAACTTTACTTTGGTTTACACTTGGTATTTTTCACATTCGTAGTCGACTTTTTGTCGTGGTTAATGGTGATGCAGTGATGTTATGCGCAGAAGTGACAGAGGGCCTATTGAATTGCCCGCCACCTTGCGTGGATAGGCTTTTTTATGGCTGATCATTAATAAAAAATAAAAAATAAAAAAGGCCAACATCAATGGCTGGCCTTAGTAATGAGGATCTTAGGGGATTAAATCGCCCAACCACCCATGTAGAAAACAACTAAACCAAGGGTTATGGCGATAACGCCCACTCGAAGTTTACGCCACTCACCGCTGCATATTCGGCCAATGACTAAGGTGACAAACCCTAGCATAATTCCGGTGACGATATTACAACTTAAAATAATAAAGATTGCGCAAGTTAGCCC
>NZ_JBFRKH010000062.1:0-5764 GCF_041469265.1 Shewanella sp. 10N.286.51.B2 | reverse complement strand
GTTGAATTTAGTTTATGAGTGAATTTTGGTGATTAATGATGAAATATTCAGTCCTTTGGCAGGAATAATCCCATCAGTAAATGAATGTTGGTGTTGGCAACTCAAAATGAAAGGCGTTATGTTATAACTTTAAAATAATGGGTGGCTATGTATTTAGCCAAACAGGCAAAGTCAGCAAGGCAGATATGGCATTGAGCATGATAGCCAGGCTGTACCGAATTGAAACGAAAATACAATCACTCAGTCTTGAAGAGCGACTGTATTTTAGGCGCACGCACTCACGTGCCCAACTGGCACTATTTAAGCAATGGCTGGATAAATCAGCGGAGCAAGTGTCAAAGCAAAGCGCCCTGGGCCAAGCCATACACTACAGTCTCAATCAATGGTCAAAGCTCAGTCGTTACGTAGAAGACAGCCGACTCAATATAGACAACAACCGTGCAGAACGCGCAGTAAAACCATTTGTGATAGGGCGTAAGAATTGGCTGTTTAACCACAATCATCGTGGTGCAAAGGCCAGTGCTATTTTGTACAGCATAATAGAAACGGCCAAAGCCAATGGGCTAACGCCATTCGATTACATTGAACACTGTTTAGAACAAGTATCTCACCCTAATTGCGTCCTCAATAGCCTTTTACCCTGGCGCGTTAATCTAAGCAAGGCGTAGTTCACCGGACGCTTACTCTATACCACTACATATCGATGCTGTAACATTTCACAAAGGGTACTCTCGTCTACTATACTGTTCAAAACAACAGCAATTTTCGAGTGGGATATGGCTTATATTTTTGGTTTTTTTCTATTTCTGATATTTGTTTTTATAACAAAAAGTTTATTTCAACTACTCAGTTCTATTTTAAAATTTCTTCTTTCTGATGAAAAATTAACTCTCCAAATTTTTAAGAACTACGTTTCTGCCATATTATTATCTATTGCTATTTTCATTTGCATTGGCGGTTTGTTTTATTTTACTAATGATGAAAATGGACATTTATCATGGCATATTCTGCTTTTTGATATCTTTTTTATTCTATTTATTCAAGTAGCTGATGGTATTATGGATAGTAAAAAAGAGGACAAAATAATTTCAATCATAGGTATATTCCCTTTTATATGGGCTTTATACTCAGGGTTTGCCGCAACTGTTTTTGATATCGCTAATCAATTGTTATAATTGCAATTTAAATAACTTATTCTTCGCTTCACTTCGATCGTAAAGTCCAGAAAAGTAATCCCAAACTCATGATGAATTCCTCTAATTTTTGTGACATTAGCTTATTTTTACCAATAGATTTGAACATAGAATGCTAACTATTGACTGGAGAGATGATATTAAACGGCTTCAAAAGTAAGTGTACCTCCGAAGTTAGCTAGTATCACTCTGATTTTAGCTAGTTAGAATATTTAATCATTTTCATTTATACAAAACGTATAGACACTTTGATTACAGTGTAAAAAGCACCTGATAATACCTATAATTAAATTACTGTTTCATCATTAATAATTTAGTCTAAAAACTATTTTTTTAATTTCAACTCTCTGTTCTATAACGCTCTATTACCCCAACGGAACCTTTACTCGCATAAGTGATTTTTATTCTTGGAGTTTCTTCAACGAACACAAAGCCGGAACAGTAGATCGACTGATCTTTGACTCTCCTCAAAATTTACAGTTCACTAAACTCTGAAATGTTATTTCATAAAACGGATTAGGGGCACCAGAAAGAGTGTGAGAGCAGTTATCTACTATAATATGTTCATATTTATTTGAAAGAAATTTAACAAAACTTGCGAAATTTCAATGTATTACTGTTTAGTTTATGATCCTTATAACTCCTAGGAATCCATACTCTTTACATAGCTCACTAATCTAACTAGATTATCTCTCGCTATAAGCTAAACTGAAGTTTTAAAAAATATTGTCACTATAGAATTTAATTAATTGTTCGTATCTGCCTTTATTGTTGATATCTCAAGTTTTAAGTATGCTCATTCAAGAAGGTGTCATAGTCTAATTTATTGTTAAATATAAGGTTTATTGCCAATGTCTGTTCTGGGGTATTTATCAAACTATCATAATGATCTTCTATGTTCTCAGCAAACTCCTCTGCTTATTGAACTTAACCAAGATGAAATTAAGCGCTTATATAACGATACTAATAAAATACAACGGCAGAGTTTACCTGCACTAGTGGCAAAAAGGGTTTATGATAAAAATAAAGATAATAAAGCCAGCAACATTATCGTAGTTGACGGGGATGCTGTTACTTCGTCAGTTAGCTTTGCCTTACTTGAAAGCGTTCTCGAGCAGCTACGTCATGAACTCAAAGGTATTAAGAACCTTGCTACATTAAAAGAGTCGTTGAAAACTGCAACCTCGATTGCAACAGGGGGCCTGCTTAATGATTTCATAGGGGATCACTTAGATAAAGGCTTTAACTTTATATTTGATGAGGTTGGCGGACATTTCACTAATCTGTTCTCCGATGTTGCAATAAATAATATCGATCTATCTAAGACGGTTTTAAGTAGTGTAGAAGATTTGTTGCATGATTATGCTGGCAACAGCTTGGGTGATGTGATTGATAATATAAATAAGCAAAATTTGTATTTATCAGCCTCTGCAAAATCGGAAATTAATTCCTTATCGAATACTTTTTCAAAAAGCCTAAAAATAGATGCCTTTCAATTGACGTTCAAGCTGTTATTGGCTACTGCAATAGATGCCCCAAAGCTGATTTATATTAACAACCCACATAAATTAGATAACAACTCTATCGGATTGCTATCGCTCTTACTTTCTTTTGCAAAAAATCAAAAAGATAATGATAAATACATTGGTCTTTCAATACTCTACACCTACACAGACAAACATTTCCAGCTTTATGGTGACGTTGATGAAGCACTTCAAAATAAACAGCAATTATTACTTGCACAGCGTCAGTTTGCACAGCGCTATGCGATGTTAGAAAAACCAGGTAGTGATATTCCTGTCGTAGCTGTTAAATCATCGCTATTTATCGGTCGCGATGAAGAGCTTAAGCAGTTAAAAGATCAATTTATTCATCGTAAGCCGACTACTTTGTCGGTAATTTCAGGTGAACCTGGCATAGGAAAAACAGCCTTAGTTAATCAGCATTTAGCGAATATTCAGAAGCATACCGAAAACATCACTTTAACCTTACTTAATGAAGTTGGGCATAGTTCTAGCAATACAGGCTTAAGCTCAATAGAGAAGAGTATTCTAGATGAAACTAAAAGGCTTGAATTGGTAGCTGGGTGGAAGGACAAAGGTGTCAACTTTTTAAAAAATATAGCAAGCAAAGATAATGCGATTAAAGCAATTGGTACAATCTTACCAGGAGTAGATAAAGCTCTGAGTGTTGCTGATGCAGGTTTTCAACGTGTGATGCTTGATAATCATGTTGATAGAGTCATACAAAGCAGTTGGGGGGATTTAGACAACAAAAAAACGGATGAAAAGCAGCGTCAATTTGATAATTTAGATAAGGCTATCGAAAAACTTAAGGGTATCTGCTCAGAGCCATTGCCTATGGTGCTGTTTATTGATGATTTACAATGGATAGATGATACAGCGAGTGAATACATTTTAACTCGTTTATTACAACAACCCGATTTGTACATAGTGACTACATTACGCCCGGGTGACGCTGCAACTGCATTAAAGTCAAAACAGGCTTCTCAATCTTTACATGAGTATTCGATAGCATTATTTAAAGCTTGTGAAGTTAGAGGTTTTGAGGCATGTAGAGAAGGTATTGATAGTGGTGATTTAAAAGCTGAAATAGTACCTCTTAATGGTTTTAACAAACTATTGCTCACCGAGCTTGTGACTAAGGTAATCCAGGGTGAAGCGGCGCAACATGAATCATTATCTAACTCAATTTTTTCCACGCTTGCAAGTTCTGAGGCTAATAGCGTGAACTCCCTTTTTGCAATCGAAACCATTAACATGCTGTGTGATAAAAAGTTATACAGTGATAATGAGTTCGAGCGTTTAATTTTTGATAACCCTCTTCGCTTTAATCCGGATATTAAAGATATTGAGAATGCATTAGCATGGACTTTTTTAACACTACAAAAGAAGTATCAAGCTTCACTTTCTCATGCAAACCAATCAAGCAATGGTCAAAGCTTTAACTTAATGGCTTATGCAGTGCTTGAAGAACGTTTACATCTTTTAAAAATACACCTTGGTGAACAAGGCAATGCGGCTGTAAATACGTTGCTATTTTCATCGCTGCTTGGTGCACCATTTTCTTCTAGTTTGGTTGATAAAGTGATAACTGCGGTTGCGAGTACAGATGTCCTTGAGTTGTGCCCACTAAAAACACACCTAGTCGGCAGTGAGTCTGATACATATTTACGCTCTGAACATTACGCGATTATTGATGAGGTATATGAGATTTTACGTCGATTGTCAGTTAACGATGATAAATACCAATACCGACATGGTTTATTGCATACATTTTTAGACAAACAGTTTGATTATTTGCTTGATAGTGTACTCATCGACAACACCGTTAAGGCTAAAGATGAACTAATTAAATTAATAGTTAGCGCAATTAATAGTGTAATACCGTTGGGGGATTTACATTCTAAAGCTATCCAGGCATTAACTACAGAACAAATAAACATTAAGTTATTTTATCAAAGCGTTAATATAAATGTTTTATCTAAAGGTTTTATGTTTAATCCAAAGGAGTGGGCAGTAGACTACACCACAAGCCTAATTAAACAGGCATTGTCATATCAGCAAAATAACCAAGTAAGCGAAGCTATAGCGCTTGAAGAAAAAGTGTTGGCTATCTGTGAGGCTTATTACCAACAAGCACCAGATGTGTGGGCAAGATACTACACCATAAGCCTAAGTAACCTGGCATTTTTTTATCAGCAAAATAACCAAGTACGTGAAGCCATAGCGCTTCAAGAAAAAGCGTTCGCTATCTGTGAGGCTTATTACCTGCAAGCAGCAGATGTGTGGGCAAAAGACTACACCACAAACCTAAATAACCTGGCATCTTTTTATCAGCAAAATAACCAAGTACGTGAAGCCATAGCGCTTCAAGAAAAAGCGTTGGCTATTCTTGAGGCTTATTACCAACAAGCAGCAAATGTGTGGGCAAAAGACTACACCACAAGCCTAAATAACCTGGCATTGTCTTATCAGCAAAATAACCAAGTACGTGAAGCTATAGCGCTTCAAGAAAAAGCGTTGGCTATTCGTGAGGAATATTACCTGCAAGCACCAGATGTGTGGGTAGAAGACTACACCACAAGCCTAAATAACCTGGCATCTTCTTATCGGAAAAATAACCAAGTACGTGAAGCCATAGCGCTTCAAGAAAAAGGGTTGGCTATTCGTGAAGAATATTACCTGCAAGCAGCAGATGTGTGGGCAGAAGTCTACACCACAAGCCTAAATAACCTGGCATTGTCTTATCAACAAAATAACCAACTGAGCGAAGCTATAGCGCTTCAAGAAAAGGCGTTGGCTATCTGTGAGGCTTATTACCTGCAAGCACCAGATGTGTGGGCAGAAGGCTACACCACAAGCCTAAATAACCTGGCATTGTCTTTTCAGCAAAATAACCAAGTACGTGAAGCCATAGCGCTTCAAGAAAAGGCGTTGGCTATCTGTGAGGCTTATTACCAACAAGCGCCAGATGTGTGGGCAGGAAAGTACACACTCAGCCTGAATAACCTGGCATCTTTTTATCAGCAAAATAACCAAGTAAGCGAA
>NZ_JBFRKH010000061.1:0-15238 GCF_041469265.1 Shewanella sp. 10N.286.51.B2 | reverse complement strand
GGATTTGAACCAACGACCTTCGGGTTATGAGCCCGACGAGCTACCAAACTGCTCCATCCCGCGTCCGATTAAAAACTTACCTGTTACACTGCATTAAAAAGAATTGGTTGCGGGAGCTGGATTTGAACCAACGACCTTCGGGTTATGAGCCCGACGAGCTACCAAACTGCTCCATCCCGCGTCCGATTTTAATGACTTTTTACAATAATACTTTAACTATAATACTAATTGGTTGCGGGAGCTGGATTTGAACCAACGACCTTCGGGTTATGAGCCCGACGAGCTACCAAACTGCTCCATCCCGCGTCCGATTATATAGTTCTATTAAGTTAAGAGGTTGCATTAGTTATATTATAACCAATGAACTTTGCCGATTTATATAAGTTAAGCTCGACGAATTGTCTGCTCAATCAAATAAATTGGTTGCGGGAGCTGGATTTGAACCAACGACCTTCGGGTTATGAGCCCGACGAGCTACCAAACTGCTCCATCCCGCGTCCGTACTTAATAGTTTGTTGTTTTTATTGGTTGTGATTAATGATTTGAATCAATAATACACATTAATAAAATTAACCAATTGAATTAATATTCAACTTGAAAATTTTATTGGTTGCGGGAGCTGGATTTGAACCAACGACCTTCGGGTTATGAGCCCGACGAGCTACCAAACTGCTCCATCCCGCGTCCGAATAAAAACTAACTTGCTTAAACTTCTCTTTAGCAACCATGATTAAATGATTGTAGGAGCTGGGTTTGAACCAACGACCTTTGCCAGTTTATATTAGCTGAGCCCGACAATTTATATGCTAACTAATTGTCTGCTTACTAAGGTTAAATGGTTGCGGG
This sequence comes from Shewanella sp. 10N.286.51.B2, assembly GCF_041469265.1. NCBI lineage: Bacteria > Pseudomonadati > Pseudomonadota > Gammaproteobacteria > Alteromonadales > Shewanellaceae > Shewanella > Shewanella sp. 10N.286.51.B2. The sequence goes on along the minus strand of NZ_JBFRKH010000061.1, from coordinate 14,392 downwards.
AGCTGGATTTGAACCAACGACCTTCGGGTTATGAGCCCGACGAGCTACCAAACTGCTCCATCCCGCGTCCGTTTAAGCGGGGCAGACTATAACGGCCAATCTTGTTCTTGGCAAGTCATAATGACAACTTTATTACTGCTTGCTGACTTACTGAGCACCAATAGCAAAAAATAGCGGCTTTATAAGGCAGATAGCCCTGTTATAGCCGTAGTTTTGAAACAGAAATGAAAGTTTACTCACCAATACAGGGCTATATCGGTAATGTATTGTATAAAATGTGGCAATTAACAGACATTTTCACACCTAATATCGGTTTAGGTATATAATGCATGCTTAATTATATCTGTGAGTTGATGACTGTCTATCCATGTTAAATTTTTTTGCTGCTGCCCCAAAGGGGTTTGAATATAGCTTATCCAATGAGCTTAAAGAGTTTGGTGCTACTGATGTTAAGGAAAGCGTCGCTGGTGTGTATTTTTCTGCGCCTTTAGAACTTGCCTATCGAATTACATTGTGGACTCGACTTGCTAGCCGAATTGTTGTGGTTATCTATAAAGGTGCTTGTGAATCTGCTGAGCAACTTTATAACGCAGCTTACAGTATTGATTGGCCGTCTCACTTCTCAAACGATAGTACCTTCAGTATCGATTTTCACGGTACTGGCGGCTTTATTAATAATACCCAGTTTGGCGCTTTAAAAACCAAAGATGCGGTTGTGGATCGTTTTCGCGATGATGGTTTAGATAGACCTGATGTTGGACGCGTCAATGCTGAATTTAGAATTGATGCCCATTATCGTAATAATCAATTAACGCTTTCAGTTAATTTCTCTGGCGCTTCTTTACACCAACGTGGCTACCGTTCAATAACCGGTGAAGCACCTCTGAAAGAAAACTTAGCCGCTAACATGCTTATAAGAAGTGGTTGGCAAGCAAATCCAATTACATTATTAGATCCCTTTTGTGGCAGTGGTACCGTTGTTATCGAAGCGGCATTAATGGCTGCAGATATTGCTCCAGCGCTTAAACGCGCCCGTTTTGGTTTTGAGCATTGGCATCAACATGACGATACCCTATGGCAAGGGATTTTAAATGAAGCAAAAGCCCGAGCCAGTCTTGGTAAAACTCGCTGCGCATTGAAGTTTTTTGCCTCTGATATTGACGGTCACCTTGTAGCGCTTGCAAAACAAAACGCAGAAAATGCCGGTGTTGCTGATTTAATTGAATTTAGTGTTTCAGATGCACTTGATGTTACTCCACCAGTAGAAGCGGGTTTCTTAATCTCAAACCCACCATATGGTGAGCGTTTAGGTAGCATTACGGAATTATTGAAGCTGTATTACAAGCTTGGCGATAAGTTTAAAAAAGACTTTGGCGGTTGGAAAATTGCCATGTTGTGTAGTGATATTGAATTACTCTCAGCATTAAAGCTAAAAGCCGATAAGCAAATGAAGATGTTTAACGGTGCACTAGAGTGTGGCTTTAACTTATATACTTTGCATGCTAAAAGCACTCGCCGTGAAATGCCGGTGTTGCCTGAAGGTGTTGATATTGCAGATATCTCGCCTGCTTTTGCTAATCGTATTAAAAAGAATATGAAGCAACTAACCAAGTGGGCTAAAAAAGAAGGTATTGATAGTTACCGCATTTATGATGCTGACTTACCTGAATACAATGTGGCAGTTGATAAATATGTCGATTATGTGGTTATTCAAGAATACTCTGCGCCTGCGACTATTCCTGAAGCGGTGACAAAGCGTCGTTTAACCGATGTATTACTCTCATTGCCTGCAGCATTAAATATGGACCCTGATCGCGTTACCTTAAAGACCCGTGAAAAGCAAAAGGGCACCAACCAGTATCAAAAGCTTGATCAACAAAAGCTGGAGATCATTACCCAAGAGTATGGCGCTAAGTTTAAGTTAAATTTAACTGGCTACCTTGATACCGGTTTATTCTTAGATCATCGTTTGACCCGTAAATTAGTTGGTGAAAAATCAGCGGGTAAAAATGTGCTGAATTTATTTTCTTACACAGGCTCTGCATCGGTACATGCGGCATTAGGTGGGGCTAAATCTGTCACAACAGTCGATATGTCAAATACTTACCTTGCTTGGGCAAAAGAGAATTTTGATTTAAATAATTTATCAGGTAAGCAATATCAATTCATCCAAGCTAACTGTATTCAGTGGGTGAAAGATTGTGAAGAGAAATTCGATCTGATATTTATCGATCCGCCAACTTTTTCTAATTCAAAAAGAATGGAAGATAGCTGGGACGTTCAACGAGACCATGCGGCAATGCTGGTTGATTTGATTAAAGTATTAAGCCCTAATGGCGAAATTATTTTCTCGAATAATAAGCGTAAATTTAAAATGGATATCGAGCTTTTAAGCCAATATAAAATGGACATTAAAAATATCGATAGTCAAACATTACCATTGGATTATAAGCGTAATCCGCACATCCATAATACTTGGTTAATTACCCATGCTAAGTCTCCTTACGCTAAATAAGCTTTAAGGTTAAAGGTATGAGTTCTAACCCAACAACAGACAGTGCAGGCCTAATTTTATATCACACAGATGGCTGTCATCTGTGTGAAATTGCTCAAGCGTTAGTTGAGCAATTAGGCATTGACTATCAACATATTGATATTTGCGATAATGACACACTGGCAAGCCGTTATGGCATCTCTATACCAGTGTTAGTTATGGATGAAAAAGAATTGTTTTGGCCCTTTGATGCCCAGCAGTTAACAGAATTTATTAGGAGCGTCGCTTGAGTTTAGTTCGTATTAATAATGGCTCTTTAGCCTATGGCTATACCCCGTTATTGAAAAATGCTGATTTCACTATTTTACCTGGTGAGCGAGTGTGTATCGTAGGCCGAAATGGGGCGGGTAAATCAAGTTTAATGAAAGTGCTGTCAGGTGATGTATTACTTGATGACGGTGAATTTAATATTGCCTCTGATGTGAATGTCAGTCGACTACAGCAAGATCCGCCTAAAGCTGAAACCGGCACGGTTTATAAATATATCTCTTTAGCATTAAAAGAAATTGGTGAAATGCTAGAGCGTTATCATAAGCTTTCACATGACGTTGCTACCGCTGAACCTGATGAAATGAACAAGATGCTCAATCAAATGCAGCGCTTGCAAGAGTCATTAGATCATAATAACGGCTGGCATTTAGATTCTCGTATTATTCAAAATTGTGAATTGTTAGGCTTAGATCCCGATAAACCCCTTAGTGAGTTATCAGGTGGCTGGCAGCGTAAAGTGGCATTAGCAAGAGCCCTAGTTAGCGAACCGGACTTATTATTGCTTGATGAACCGACCAACCACCTTGATATTGATACCATTGAATGGCTTGAAGAGTTTTTATTAAACTTTAAAGGCGCTATCGTGTTTGTCAGTCATGACCGTGGCTTTATTCATCGTATGGCAACACGCATTGTTGATTTAGATCGCGGCGTAGTGACATCGTGGCCGGGTAATTACCATGCTTATTTAGAAGGTAAGCAAGAGTGGTTGCGTGTTGAAGCGGAACAAAATGCCCATTTTGACAAAAAATTAGCAGAAGAAGAAACTTGGATCCGTCAAGGGGTAAAAGCCAGACGTACCCGTAATGAAGGCCGAGTGCGCGCCCTTAAAGCATTAAGAAATGAACGCAGTGAGCGCCTGAATCGTCAAGGTAATGCCAAGATGAACGTCAGTGATACTGAGCGTTCTGGTAAGTTAGTATTTGATATTAATAATCTTAATTACAATTTACCTGATAAAGATTTAGTTAAAAACTTCAGTTCAACGGTTATACGTGGTGACAGAATTGCCTTAATCGGGCCAAACGGTTGTGGTAAATCAACATTAATTAAGCTATTAATTGAGCAGCTTTCGCCGCAATCAGGTGAAGTTAAAGTCGGTACCAAACTCGAAGTTGCCTATTTTGACCAATACCGTGAAGCGTTAGATCCAGAAAAAACCGTTGAAGAAAACGTAGGCGACGGTAAGAAAACCGTTACGATTAACGGTCAAGATCGTCATATATTAAGTTACTTACAAGACTTCTTGTTTTCACCTATGCGTGCACGTACCCCTGTTAAGGCGTTATCAGGTGGTGAGAAAAACCGATTGCTATTAGCACGCTTGTTATTGCGACCTGCAAACTTAATTATTCTCGATGAACCAACCAATGACCTTGATATTGAGACCCTAGAATTGTTAGAGTCCTTACTAACTGATTTTAAAGGGACCTTATTGATTGTTAGTCACGACAGGGAATTTATTGATAATACCGTGACCAGTAGTTGGTGGTTTGCCGGTAATGGTAACTGGCATGAGTATGTTGGCGGATACAATGATGCCGTCTCTCAGGGCGCTAAATTTTATTCTGAGGAACAAGCAGCAACATCTGTTGTCCAAACTCCTGCGCCAGTAGAAACTAAGCCTGTAAAGCAGACTAAAGCTGCCAGTACAGCACCTAAAAAATTATCGTTCAAACTTCAACGTGAACTCGAACAACTACCGAGTAAAATGGAAAAGTTAGAACAAGAAGTAGAAGAAATACAAAATACTGTGGCTTCAGCTGATTTTTATAGCCAACCACAAGATACCGTCAACTCAGTGCTTAAAGCATTGGCGACAAAAGAACAGGAATTGGACACTTGCTTCGAGCGTTGGGAAGAACTCGAATCACTGAAGTAAGCGTATAATAATAATAGGAATTATAATGAAGTCGAAGTTTGATAAGGCATTATCTGTCGTTGCCTTGAGTGTGCTTGGCGCTATCGGAAGTGTACATGCCGCTCCAGTATATGAAATTGTAAACATTGAAGATTTTGATCTTAAAGGCACAGTAGACGGTACCCGAAGTGGTTACGCCATGGCTGTTAATGCCAACAATGAACTTGTAGGTGTTTCTAAAGGTAAGAAAAAACTATCTGTCGATGATGACGAAGATGACAATGACGTTATTGATGTAGAAGATGGTATCGCACCTGAAGAAACCATTATTTATTCAGTATTTTTGCCTCTGGTGGCAAATAACTTTACTTTCACAGCGGAAGAAAACGATGCTGAGTCAGCTTGGTATCCAAACTTCTATAGCGTTAATGGCACTACAGCACCAACCGATGTTGATGATGAAGGCGAGTTAATTATCAATTCGGTTGATACCTTTTTCTATGGCATGAATGACAACAATTACAAAGTTGGTTCATATACTGCGCCTGAAATAACTATCGACTATGTTGGTAGTGATGAAGACCAAGAGTTTTGGTACTATCGCGATTTTGAGCTTCGTGGTGTCGCTGTCACGCCTGACGGAGAAGAACTTGAATTAGTACCATCTTACGAAACTTATATTCGTGAAGATGATGGTTTTGAAGTTGAGTTAGGTGGCTGGTCAGCGGCTGCGGCAATTAACGATAATAATTTGGTGGCAGGTTATGCCAGTACTGACATTATTGAATTCAGCTCAGATCGTATCGATAGTTGTATTGACGCAGATTTAGACGCAGATGAAGACTCGCCAGCGCCAGTTGAAATATGCGTACAGGCCGATCAGTTCCCTGCAAATGGTCGTCGTAACATTCAGTATCAAACCCGTGCCCATGTATGGCAAATTGCTGATGATAATACGATTCCTGCAGAAAACGTCATTGAGTTGGAGTTAGGTTTAACCCCTGATGAAGATTCAACCTTGGTGTATACCGCTCAAGCTTTAGGTGTTAACAACAATGATGTCGTCGTAGGGCGCTCACACGTTTACCGTAATGGTAAAACGGATGATCTTTATCAAGATGCCGCCTACTGGGTGAAAAATGCCGCAGGTGAATATGAGTATCAGTGGATTGATACTGATATTTTCAGTGACGATGTTTATAACTCAATAGCACGTGATATTAATGATAATGGTATTGTCATTGGTACTTTTTATAAATATGTCAGTGGAATTTTACGAGATAAGTTCTTCTATTACGATATTAACAACCCATCTGCTGAAATCGTAGTACCTAGTGACTTTCAAGATTCAGGTATTTCAGAGCTAAGTAGTTACCCAAAAGCCATTAATAATGCAGGTCAAGTGGTTGGTAATATTGAGGTCACTTATGATAAAGATAAGCCGCGACCAAAAGCAGGTTTTCTTTATAACATCGGTGATGATGAATTTGTGAACCTTAATGCGACTTTAACGTGTGAGTCAAAAGGCTATGAGCAAGATGCTGATGGTAAATGGACTCGTTATCCGGTTAGGGTTATTGATGGTGACGGCTCAATTTTAAGCTATGACAGTGAAATATATGTGGTTGAGGCCAATGACATCAATGAAGACGGCACCATTGTAGGTACAGCATTTATTCGTAAACCTTTATACCAATTTGATACCGATGGTAATTTGATTCTTGATGAAGACACTAACCTACCGTTATTTGAAATAAATGGTAATGGCGCCCCTGTAACGTCTTATTTACCGCGTATGGTGGTAATGAAACCGGTATCAGGTAACGAACAAGCCTGTACTGAAAGTGATGACGTAGAAGATGAGCCCTATGTAAGAAAAGGGGCGGCTAGCTTTGCTTGGTTATTCGCTCTGCCGTTACTTTGGTTACGTCGTCGCAAGCTTAAGTAGAGAGCATTTTTTGAACTAAAAGTCGAGGATTATTCCTCGATTTTTTTTTGCTTTTTATCTCAATACTTTAATTAAAAACACATAATTTTGTCATATTTTTGCATTGATCTTGTGTGAAATTTCACCTATTTCTAATGCTGAAGCGAACGCTTCTTGATTAACAAAATGAGGATGTGTTAATGAAAAGACAAAAAAGAGATAAGTTAGATAGAGCTTTTTCTAAGGGATTCCAAGCAGGTATTGCAGGGCGCTCTAAGGAGCTTTGCCCTTACGGAACTTTAGATTCTAAATCTCAATGGTTAGGTGGTTGGAGAGAAGGCGTAGATGGACGTATGAGTGGTTTGTTTAATAAATAAATGAAAAGGCATCATATTAATATCTTTGCCCTCAGGGTGTTGATTGAGGGCAAAATAATGCCGTTTAGCTAAGTTAACCCGAAGCAACATTAGCTAACAGTGATTACTATTCATATTCAGTGAAATGCTTAAAAGGTCGAGGTATCCTTAAAAATACCGACTTTCAAATCAGTAGCCGAGTAAATCTCACGGCCATCCACTTCCATAGTGGCATCAGCAATCCCCATAACCAGCTTACGGTGAATCTTTCGTTTTAAAGTGAGCTTATAGGTGACTTTTTTCGCTTCCGGTAATACTTGCCCGGTGAACTTTACTTCGCCAACCCCAAGTGCGCGCCCTTTACCTTCTGCGCCTTCCCAGCCTAAATAAAAGCCAACCAATTGCCACATGGCATCTAAACCTAAGCAACCTGGCATCACAGGATCGCCATTAAAGTGGCAGTCAAAAAACCATAAATCAGGGGTGATATCGAGTTCAGCGACTATTTCGCCTTTACCATATTCACCACCGTCAGCATTAATGGTTGTGATCCTATCTATCATCAACATATTATCGACAGGCAGACGTGGTGAGTTAGGCTCAAAAAGGTTGCCATTACCACATGCGATCAGCTCTTCTTTAGTGAAACTGTTAGCTCTTTTCATTTAAATATTTACCACTTTATTACGAATAGGCTGACAAGATAGCGAACACGTGTAAGCTAAACAACTCCGATCACTATAATATCTTTAATTTCATTAATATTTTTTGTAAAAAGCTTAATTCGAGCTCTTCATCATCGTGGCCAGCCATTTTTTCTAAACGTGTTTGGACCTGGCCATAAATTGATTCAGCAGGAAAATCATTGTCTTCGTTTCTTACCCCTGCTGGAGCTTTCATTAATAAATCGATAGCTTGATCCATATGCTCAATTGCATGAATATGAAACAAGCCTTTTTCAACGGCCTCAATAACTTCGGTTTCAAGGTTTAGTTGTAGCACATTCGATTTAGGAATAATAACGCTGTGCTCACCTGTTAAGCCACGTCGCTTACATAAATGATAGAAGCCTTCGATCTTTTCATTCACACCACCAATGGCTTGCACCGCGCCGAATTGATCAAGTGCGCCCGTAATGGCAAATGCTTGGTTAATCGGCTGCTCGGCAATGGCAGACATTAAGCAACAGTACTCAGCTAAAGAGGCACTATCGCCATCAATCTCTTGATAAGACTGCTCAAACACTATATTGGCATTTAAATGCAAAGGTACATCGCGACCAAAAATACGGTACAAGGAAGCTGAAAGGATCATCATACCTTTAGTATGAATATTACCGCCCAACTCTGATTTCCTCTCAATATCAATCACTTCACCGTCACCATAATGGACAGAGGTAGTGATCCTTGCCGGCTCGCCATAACTTGAATCATCAGTGTCAATCACAGTTAAGCCATTAATCTGGCCGATTATTTCACCGCTCGTTTGCAGATTAATGAAATTATCATCAAAGTTTTGTGCTGAATAAACCTCAGAACTGTCATGGCGTGACTTTGACTGTCTAAGAGCTTTTGCTATGGCAGTTGAATTGAGCGAAGCACTATTAGAGTATGCTTTAGCTTGAGTCAGTACCTGAACTATTTGCAGCATTGATAAACTTAAGCGTTGCTGATGCTCAGTAAGTTTGGCGCTGTAATTAAATAGCGGTATCAAGCTTGATGGCTCTAATTGAATGTTATAGGCATCAGCTAAACTATTTAGCCATTGCAGGTACTGAGTTTCATTATATTTAGTTAAATCAATTTCTGAGTTAACCTCGCCAAGCAGTGGAAAGTTTTTATAAAAAACTCTGTCTTCAGTTCTTAAATGAGTAAACAAGTTAGCTGAGCCCATTAGCACAATTTTACAATTGAGTGGGATTGGCGCGATATCGTTGCTAATTTTATATTGTTTATGCTCGAGGATCTGCATGACAAAATCCCACAGGCCTTCACGTTTCCATAAAGAGTTAGCATCAATAAAAACGAAATGGTTGGAGGCTAAAATGCCAGCTTTATACTGGCTAGACTTATCAGTCTTATGCATTTTACCGACTAGATCAGCGCGGCGAATAGAGCCACTAACATAGCTGTAAAGGGTATTTTGATGCGCAACAGTGCCAACATTCTCTGCCGGTAACTCAGCCTGCCAGCGGAAATTAAAATTGTGATTTTCATCTTGGCTTTTAGTCGCAACCAAAAAGGAATCTGATGGCGTATTAGCCTGACTCACAAGGGCTTTAATAAACAGTTCACGCTCAATACCCGCAAAATCAGCGACAAATAAATGTTGGTGTGCAAGTTTAGTCATTAAATTAAATGCATCTAAACAACGCTCTTGTCCCAACAATAAATGGCTTAGATAAGCAGTAGAAGGTAAAGATTGAGGTAACGTAAACTGAGGAGCAAGTTTGGGTATAGAAATTAAAGTTGTGGTCATAGCTTTAAGTATCAGAAATAGTTAAAGCGATTTTAGCATATATTATCGTCATATCATTGAAATGTTCGATGCTTTGCGGATTATCTATGGGCTTGCTGGAAAAATATGACACTGGATTGCTATATTCAAGGCCATTGCTGCTTCTTATTTGGGGGTTAGCGTAATTCTTTAAACAAAATGTAATCGCTAAAAGCGTGTTTGTTGATAGAAAAGGTGAGGGAATCCAGTGGTGCAGAAGGTGATTTTTACTCACCTGATTAGCAAATGAGCCAACAAAGGTGGAAAAATGTCTTAAAAGCTTATTTGATGAGCATTTGAATGTTTTTTTATAAATTCCGGTTTACAACGAGGTCTGATACTTATATTATTCTCGGCGTTCGGAGAGATGGCAGAGTGGTCGAATGCACCGGTCTTGAAAACCGGCATGGGTTTGTAGCCCATCTAGGGTTCAAATCCCTATCTCTCCGCCATATTTAAGACGAAAGGCTCATCAGAAATGATGAGCCTTTTTTCGTTTAACTTACTAAAAGTATTGAAGATTAATACTATCAATTCAAAACTACTTTATTGTCTAGTGTTTGAAGTGCCTGTTTTATAGTCACTTATCTTCCTTGAGAGGATTGACTCAGTCAATATCCCTGCTTTTCGCATCAGCAGAGCTCCTATTAACGTGTACTTCACTCGTATCTGTTTAGCTGTAGTAGCTCAGACTTGATCTGACAGTTACCCATTTTTTATGGTGTCTGTCAGTTTAGATTTGAGCTAGATTTTTATCTGCCCAAATCTGTTTCCCATCCAATAATGTTTCAAGTGGCGTTCGACCAGTACAGGGGGCTAAGTAAAGCTTTGTGTCTAAGGCTGCGGCTATCACTTTATGATTCGCAAACTCACGACAATTGCTGATCGTTGTCGTGTGCGCATAACGTTATGTTCTTTAAAACTGGCGAATATCAGAATGCATTGAAAGACATATTTTTATATAGATGTTTGATGTTTATTAGTAGTTTGTCACAAATTTAAATTTCTGGTTGTTTACGTTATGAGGTTTATCACTGAAGTTATCGTTGTAGATAAGTAATATTAACACTTACATATATAAGTAAAATCATTGGAAGTTTTGGGGATGAAACAATCAATAATAAGTAATAAAGTTACCATTGATTCTGCAATTGAACGGCGAGAGAGACTAGAATTAACACTAAATAACGAGGTAAGTCGTTTAGGTTTTATTGGGGGCACTTATATTCTCGATTTGGCAAGATCGGTGAAGATGCAAAACTCTCATATTGATGTTGATGCTGAAGTGTCGATTAGTAAACGTGAGAAACGACATAATTTTTTATATTCTAACTCAGCAATGCGTAAGATGAGAGCGGACTTTACCAAAAAAGCCATTAAAGTTGAGCCAAATATGAGCAAATTGAATGCTAGTGGCATTCAGATTTTTAGTTACGAAGAGGATACGGAGGCTTCACGACTGTGTCGTGATGTTTTAAGTAAGTATAACGTAAGAAGCCGCGTCTATTATCGTTACCAGAGTGAAAACTGTCCTTATCTTCATGGGCGATTTTTTTTCATGAGTGAATTTGAACCAACAGTATTAAAGACGTTTGCGGAGCAAAATAGGGAACAAATGCAGCAATTTATTTCTAATTTTCATAATATGGTACTGGGAAGTGAAGCAACATCAGAGATTAATCCTTTCACTGGTTTGGGGCTTATTTCGCGTAAAAGTCATAATGTGTTAAAAATGCTTGCAGAAGGTCATTCAAGAATTTCAATTTCAGAAACGCTGCACTTGACTGAGCGTGGTGTCGACTACCATGTCAATAAAATGAAAGCCTTATTTGAAGTTAAAAACAATTCGCAACTGGTAGCTGTTGCATTTAAATATAAAATTTTGTCATAAGGTCTAGTAGCTCAGATTTGATCTGACCGTTACCTCTTTTTTTATGGTGTCTGTCAGCTTAGATTTGAGCTAGATTTTTATCCACCCAAATCTGTTTCCCATCCAATAATGTTTCAAGTGGCGTTCGACTGATCAGTCACCGATAGATTTTGAAATCTCTTTTAGAAAAGTGTCCGGTTGGAGTTGACCAGAACAAGGCAATATGTAAAAAAGGAACGGACTTAAGAACCGTGTCAGATAGTGATATTGAGTTTGCGTTGTCGGGAATAAATTACTGACCCAAAAAGTGTTTAGGGTTCAAGCAGCCAGCTGTAATATTTAAAAATATGACATTGGCTGCTTGATATAGGCGAGTGTCGCACTTCACAGTTGAATTTGGGGATTATTTATCAAATGAACCGTTATCGTGACACGTCATGCATGAATATGGATCTGGGAATGTTTGTGACATGCTCCAGTCTGAATTCGTGCCACTAATAATACCTTTATCAGGGTAAGAGTTTGGGTTACCTGCTGAATCTCTAGGCATCACCGGGCTTCCACTATTGTAGAAGAAGATTTCTTTTTCTTCATTAATAGCGTCAATGATACTCGGTACAGTACGCTTGCTGAACGCATCACCATGGAATTCAGGTGTTTTAGAGCTAGAGTGACACCAGAAACAGCGAGCGGTTGCACCATGACCTTCACTTGCACCATTAGTCCCGTGACAAGTTGAACAGAAGTAAGGCTGTGGAATGTCAAACCCATCGTTGGTGTTAACTGGCAGTGGTGCGCCATTCATGTGTCCATCTTCTGGGTTGTGACACAACATACAGTCAGCTTTGCCCCAGCCATAGTGAGATTCTGTTAGCATAGCATCAGAATTTGCATCTTTTGCAGAATTTAGGGTTTCTAAATTTGCCACTAGGCCATTGCTAAACTCGTATTCTTTGCCTAGATCATTGCCATTATATTCTTCCATACCCCATGCATTATAATGATTTGCATAAACCAGCATTCCGTATTCTTTTGGATAGCTCATCACCCACACATCAGTCATTAAGTGTAACTTATTGCCACCAAAAGCATATTGGAAGTCGTCTATACAATCTTCAGCTGGAAAAGCACTAACAGAAGCTGTTTTACCTTCTTTATCCCACAAACATGCAGGCAGTGGTCCATAGTCGGTGGCTACTTCTTTTTCGCCCATCATGTTAACCCAACCTTCACCTACTGACGATGTGATACCATTTACATGGTTAACTGAATACGAATTGACTGAAGCCCCTGTATCCACTGTTGGCCAGTAGCTCAGTTTAAAGTCATATCCTTCATCGATTGCAGACATAAACCAATCTATACCTGTAATAACGCCTGGCTGAAAGACATCTGGACGCAGGTTATGGGCAGTTACTTTTAAATTTTGTACATAAGGGTAAGGATATGGCGTATCACCATCACGGACCAAAATTTCACTAATGACTTGACCATTTTCATCCAGACGTGCCATTTCTTTTTCCCACAGGTGTTGGCGTCTAACAGTGGTAACTTCATGGAAAGGCTGGAATCTGATGGCTAAATCATGCTGCGCCCACATTTCATCCATACGGTTGTAAGTCGCCTCACCATCTGGTTCACCAGTCGCACGTTGGAAATCTCCGGCACTAGTTTTAAAGCGGAAGAACCAATTAGGCGAGTTAACGAATTCATCACCATCATTGGTAAAGTCACCATCATTATTTTTGTCATAGGAGATGGAAAACTCGAAAGTGTTATAAGGAGACTCTTCTGCAGGTGTAACAGAGTCAAATTTAAGTTGAGGATCGCTATGCACTACATATCGTAATACATCGAATACACTGTATTGTCCTTCAACAAAAATATCTGGTCGAGAGGTATGCTGACCGTAACCATCAGGGTTTTCGGTAAGAAAAGCGACAACATCAGAATAGTTAACTTCAAGGTAGTCAATCGGTGGGTTTTCTACCCCTGCTTTTTGCGCATCATAAAAACTAATTCGGCCGTCACCATCAAGATCTTCTGCCTGATCGCTGTTCATCCAAGTTTTAATTTTGTCGTCAAAGCGGCCTAAAGCGACATAATGAATTTTGTCAGCCACAGGTTGATGATTAACATCCATTACCACATATTTATCATTTTTATAGCCCTGTTCTGGTTCTGTTAGGTCAACCTTATCATTACTGTCACTGCCACAACCTACAAGCAAAAAAGACAAAGCCAAAGTGGTTGTTATTACATTAAGTTTCATTACTCATCTCCAGTATATTCTGAATCTATAGCAATATTTATTTACTGCTAAATTCATGATTGGATATTATTTTTATCCATTAATCACTCAGTCGAGTATGAATTCGAGCCGCAATAAAAACGCTATCAGTACTCATAGAAATAAAGATTTGTTGAGTAAAATCGGAGGTGGGTCACATAAAATAAACAGTTAAGCAACCGTGCCGGGCAGATGTTAACAATGCTGCTAAAGAGTTACATTGCCCTGTGTATATTTAAGGCTAATACTCTTTGATATTCGTTAATCCTATTACAGATATAGTGTGATTGGGAGACTCTGCATATCCATCACCTTAGTAACAGACCAACTTTGTGATATCCCTCAGTCAGTATAAGGTGCAGGGCGAGATCGCGAACGTTTTCAGAACTATTTATAGTGCTCTTTTAAATCCTGATTCTACTTACTAAATCTTTATTTGAGGTTAGTTAAAAGTGATTCTGTCTTTTGGTTGAATAGATTGTATGAAAACGCACAATATTGGCTATTGCGCTTTTTACAAGGCCTCACTATTCATTTAGCTGTCATTAAAATGTGTGTTTTAATTACCATAAATAGCTTCCGCGAGTAGCCTTGCAGCTTGGGGGATATTCGGCCCAGCCTATTTGGTAACTGCCGAGTCAAATGTCAACTACAGCAAGTTGCCAATCAACTTCATTTTACGCTTTCTGGGGGACAAAAGCAGCGGCTATTGCTGGCGTTGAGTTTAGTTAATGATCCCGCTTTGCTTTTTTTAGATGAGCCCACCAC
>NZ_JBFRKH010000060.1:5233-50673 GCF_041469265.1 Shewanella sp. 10N.286.51.B2 | reverse complement strand
GTATCAGCAATACGGGTTAACTCTGTTTGCAATGCACCTAATTCTTTTTGCATTGCATCACGATCAGCTGATGAATTTGAGCCATTGGCTGATTGCAGTGACAAATCACGCATACGTTGCAAGATGTTGGTGGATTCTTGCATCGCGCCTTCAGCGGTTTGCGCAATTGAGATACCGTCATTGGCATTACGCATTGCCACCCCGATACCATTGATTTGGCTGGTCATACGGTTTGAAATTTGCAGGCCTGCTGCATCATCTTTAGCGCTGTTAATGCGCAGGCCAGATGATAAACGCTCCATTGAGGTTTGCAAGTTGCCATTAGCGCCATTTAAACTGTTTTGCGCTTTCATTGCGGTGACGTTGGTATTAACTGAAATAGCCATGATACTTTCCTTTTTTAGTAGCATTGCCAAGGCTAAGCGCTTGGCTAAACTTGTTAATAAAGTTATTGACCCAGCCGCTCTATCCCTATTGATTTGCGGCTGAAAACGGTTGACTCAATAACCTTTAAACAAAATTAAATGAATAAATTAACATTAAAAGTTGTTGTTAGCTTTTGGGTATTGGTTGCTATTTTATTTGGGCTTTTATTGATAAAACGATTAGTTATATCAGCCTATAAAACACCCTTACCCAATGACTGACATTGCAGTTTCATCGCGCTTGTTAAATGTAATCAAACAAGCTCGTTGAACCCACCTTGCTGAAAACACTTGATACGGCATTAAGTGCTAACTGCTGTTTTTCAAACTCAATAATGGCTTCGGCATAATCTAAATCTTCTAACATCGACAAGGCTGATGCGTTGATCACCTTCTCGTCGGTGTGATTCGATTTGTACTGGTCCATTACTTTTAAGCTGTTGCCAACCTCACCGCGCTTAGCGCTCATTTGATTGACACCACTATCGATATTATTCAACAACTGTGCCAACTCCGCTTTACCTTGTGGGGTTTGTATCTTGTCGCCACTTTGCAGCAAGCTAATTGCCTGGCTAAAACTGTCTAAAATACTGACCTCAGCCATAGGCTCAAGGGTAAAACTGTCGCCCGCCATCGGCTCGCCATCTAGCTTTACTTCCATGCCATTTATCTTAATTGGCATTGAACTATCAAAATCTGCCACTGTTGTCAGTACGTTATTGGCGCTGTCTCTGACTTCAACATCCACCCCACCTGCTCCATTGTCGATAAAAGCAAACTGATAAGTATCTGCATTATGTCCTGCACTATCGGTAATTTTGGCGCTATCGACGCTAAACTCACCTTGCTGGCCTGCCATATAATTGGCGCTATAATCGCCCATGGCATTGAGCGCGTTCATAAAAACAGCATCACCGGGCATATTGGTATCAGTGAGTACCCCTGAGGCAATAATGCTTTCGCGGGTGCCTGAGTCGCCGTTGTAAATAATTTGACCATTGGCATCAAACTCAAATGGTGCGCTGCCAGTTTTATTGCCAGCAAATAAGTAATTGCCTGACTCATCTTTTTTGTTGGCAATGGCCAACATTTGATCGAGCGTTTTTTGCATTTCATCGGCAATAGTTTGCCGCTCGTTGTCGGTCATGCTGCCGTTTGAGCCACGCAATAATTGCTCTTTCATGCTGCCAGCTAAATTATCTAAATCCCCCAGTAAGGTTTCTGTTTGATTAAGGTGGTTTTCACCGTAATCAATATTTCTTAAATACTGATCAACCAAGTTATTTTGCTGGTTTAACTTATCGATACCAATGGCGGCCACGGGGTCATCACCGGCGGTATTAATTTTTTTTCCTGTGGCTAATTGCAGGAGGGTTTTGCTGGTCTCAGATTGGCCTTTGGCTATGCTGTAGCTGTTTTGCTGAAACATTTGCGCCGTTGAAATTCGCATAATTAATTCTCCTAGCGAACTGAGCTAAGTAATGAGTCAAACATCTGCTGGGCAGTTGTCATGATGCGAGCTGAAGCTTGATACGATTGCTGAAAGCGCATTAAATTGGCCGCTTCTTCATCTAAATTTACCCCAGACTCGCTTTGCACTCGGTTATAGGCTTGCTGATACATGGCATCATTTGAGGCCAAGCTCACCGCTGCAGCTTGCGTTTTGCTGCCGATATCCAGTTTGGTGCCTTCAAACACCCCGGTTAAGGTGGTTGAGCCATTATTCATAATGTTGGCATCGGCCAATTGCGCCATTGCAACTGCATTACTGTTGTCGCCTTCGGCAAACGATAAATCAAAGCTGTAACTGTCAGTCACGCCAGCGGCAGATGAGTCGTCAATCTCAAAGCTAAAACCAAAGCCGGTGTCAATTTGCGGTGGGGTAAACGTGGCTGATGGCCCAACGATAGTGCCGTCGGCATCAATTACTTGAAAAGTGTTGTTGGCGGTATCAATTTTAACGGTGAGCTCACTACCCGTTTCAGGGAAGCTGGCATGAGTTCGGTCAATGTCTGTGAGCTTTACACTGGTGTTACCTGAGTTGCCTGAGTCAGCTGAGATATTAGGCCCAGCTGCAGCTATGCCTCTTGGATCTGTCATTGCCACATTGAGCCCTGCTGCAGCGCCCGCGTTAGGTCTAATTTCAAAACGGTCGCCATCAGCAAAACTGCCAGCATCAATTTCAATACTAAAACCATTGCCGCCTTCAAGCTGATTGCCATTAAGGGTTAGTGGCTCAACTTTGCCTGTTTGGGTGTCTTTAAGCTCATAGGTGTTTGGCGCAGTGAAAGATAATTCGTATGCGCTGCCGGTTAATTGGCCTACATCGTCAATATTAACTTTCAGATTGGCGTCACCAGTGTTGGTACTGTAGGCACCGACTCGACCTGCGGCCATGCTGGGGTCGTTAATATCAGTAAAAATATTGCTGCCAATATTGCCGTCTAGGTCAAAACCATTTTGCTGCATTTGGTTAAAGGCATCTGCCACGCCTAAGGCCAGTTGCCCTAGCTCTTGAGAGGCTGGAATTAAGGTTTGATCACGAAAGTTAAATAACTCGCCTAATTGGCCACCTAATTTAGAGCCGTCAATCACTAACGTGCTATTACCGGTTGATGTGGTTAGCCTTGGCTCATTCGAAAAGGGATCGCCTGTAGTGGTGCCGACTTGCATCGCCACTTCACCGGACACTAGCATCACTGAGCCGCCGAGCATGACGCTTTTAGCGCCATTATCTAGCGGGATAACATTAACTTCAGAATATTCGCTTAGCTCTAAAATCAGCGCATCTTGTCGGTCTAATAATTGGCTGTCAGCCCCTGGCGACTTCATGATCTCGAGGTTGATGTTGGCAAGCTCAGTACTGATCTCATTAATGCGATCAGCAACCGCGCCGATTTGCGCATTGGTTTGCTTCATTTGCGAGTCAAGGTGGCTTTGCATTTGATTAAGGCTGTTAGCCACTTGCCCGGCAGAGCTAAGCATGTTGTTACGCATACCGAGATCTGTCGGTAAATCGCCAACATTATTAATGCTGGTAAAAAAGTCATTTAAACTGGCTGGCACCATGGCGCCAATTTGCGAGAACAGCTGATCCATTTCGTTCATTTTGCTGTAACGGGTTTCAGCACCACTCATGGAGGTTTGGCCAATGCGCAGCTCTCTTGCGGCATATTCGTTATAAACCCTTTTCACATCAGATACGTAAGTACCTGTACCATAAAAGCTACTACCGATTTGTTGGGACCCTAATGACGATTGCTCTGCAACTTGGCGGTGATAGCCCACGGTATTGGCATTGGCAATGTTATTACTGGTGACGCCCATTTGCGATTGGGCTGCCATAACACCTGAACGGGCAATGTTTAATAAATCGATAGCCATTAGTTAGTCTCTTTTGGTAATACGGACTTAAGTCCATTGGTTACTGACTCCATGACTTTCAACACTTTATTGGCGTATTGAGGATCAGTTGCGTAACCTGCTTGTTGTAGGGCATGAATAAATTTGGCGGGCTGTGCTGCCACTTTTTTGGCTTCTTGGTAGCGCTCGCCATTGGAGATGAATGACACAAAGTCATTAAAGCTTTGTTCAACGTTGTCGTACATTCTGAAGTCTGCTTGTTGTTTTACTGCCACCCCTTGCTCAAACTCTAAGGTGCTGACTGAGGTTTTATCGCCGTCCCAGCGTCTGTCGGCTTTGATATTAAACAAGTTGTTGCTGGCTGTGCCGTCATCACGACGGATCATTTTTTGACCCCAGCCAGTTTCTAATGCCGATTGCGCCAGTAATACTTCAGGGGTGGTGCCAAGCTGTTTCGCGGCCTTTTCAGCATGGGGATAAAGCACTGAGACAAAATGTTGCGGGCTGTCAAACTGATTCGGCGTTGGTGCCATCGATTGCGGCAAGCTATTGCCACTAGTGGCAACACGATCACCAGCCAAAACTTGATCTAATTCTTGGCTATCAATTATCGGCTTAGCCATTGCAGCGTTCGCAGTTGAGATATTAACAGTTGAGTGATCAGACATTGAGTGATTAGGCATTGTGTGGTTAAACATTGACTGAGCAGCCTCTGAGCGCTCAGGGGCAGAATTTGCACTCACCACTGTGCTAAGAAAATCTACCGGCTTATTCGTAGAGTTAACTAATGACTGTGCACTGTTAGCGTCAATATTACCGCGCAGCACTGAGGCTGGGGTAAAACCGCTTTCTTGGGGAGAAAGTTGCTGCACCATCATGTCTGCGATGCCCAACATACCTTTGTTTGATAAATCCACCGACATTTGTTGATCGCGCATGTTTTCAAAAAATTCGGTGGTTTCACTGTTCATCGGGCTGTCTGATTTAAAGACTGCGTTAGCTTCACGCATACTTTTCATCAGCATTTGAATAAATATCCCTTCAAACTGTTTGGCGACTTCTTGTAATGCCGCCTTCTCGTCTTTCTGGGCCTTGGAACGTAATGAGTCTAGTCCCCCTAGATCCAGATAGTTCGATGAATTTGACAGCTTTTCCATATTCATACCGACAATTTTTAGATGATGATAAGCTCTCCATGCAAAGCGCCTGCCATCTTTAACGCTTCTAATATTGCCAGTACATCTGAAGGGGCAGCGCCCACCAAATTTACCGCTCTGACTAGCTCATCGAGCGAGGTGCCAGGGTCAAATAAAAACATTCGGCTATCGTCTTGGGCAACATCTATGGTGCTATCGGTTGTAACAACCGTTTGACCATCCGAAAACGGATTAGGTTGTGATACTTGGGTCGCTTCAGCAATGGTGACGGTTAAGCCACCATGGGTCACAGCTGCTGGCATTAAGCGTACATTTTGCCCCACCACTATGGTGCCCGTACGCGAATTGACTATCACTTTGGCTGACTCATCGGCCATATCAACTTGAATGTTTTCAAGGGTCGATAAAAATGACACTCTTTGGGATGCATCACGAGGCGCACTCACTTGCACCGAGGTAGCATCAAGCGCCCTTGCCATACCGGGGCCAAGCAAATCATTAATGGCTTGTTCCATGTTTTTGGCGGTTGAAAAATCTGCACGGCGCAAGTTAAAGGTGAGGTGATCGCCACTGGCAAAAGGTGACATCACGCTGCGCTCCACAATAGCGCCGCTAGGAATACGCCCAACGGTAGGAGTATTTTGTATCACCCGTGAACCGTCTTGACCTTCTGCGCTAAAGCCACTGACCACCAAGGTGCCTTGGGCAATGGCGTAAACATTACCATCAACCCCTTTTAAGAAGGTTTGCAGCAAGGTGCCGCCACGTAAGCTTTTTGCTTCACCAATACTTGATACCGTGATGTCAAGATTTTGACCGGGCTTAATAAAGGCAGGCATTTCTGCATGCACGGCTACCACAGCGGCATTTTTGGTTTTAGGGTTAACATTATCGGCTAAATTAATGCCGAAGTTTTTTAGCATGGTTCTAAAGGTTTGTTCGGTATAACGGGTTTTTTCACCTGTGCCGGGTAACCCCACCACTAAGCCATAACCAATTAATTGGTTACTTCGTACCCCTTGGACATTGGCAATATCTTTAATGCGCTGGGCTTGAATTGGCTGTGACAGCAACACCATGCTGAGCAATAATAAAATGAGGGATTTGATTTTCATGGTTAACTCCTTAGAAAGGCCACCATTGGCCCATAAAGAAGGAGCTTAACCAACCCACTTTTTGGACATCGGCAAAAGTGCCGGTACCGCTATATTGAATCCGAGCATTGGCAACACGGGTGGATTCAACGGTATTATCAGGAGTGATATCTTGACTACGTACCATGCCAGTAACGCGAATAAACTCATCACCATTATTAATTGAAATCCACTTTTCGCCGCGAATAACTAAATTGCCATTGTTAAGCACTTGCATGACATTGGCTGAGATGCTGCCGTCTAAACTGTTTGACTGATCGGCATCTGACTCACGCTTGGTATTCATGTCATCTGAATAACGAAAATCTAGCGGAATTCCTTTAATCGACAGATTGCTGCCACCGGCATAAACCGGATCGACGCTTAAATCAGAGCCTCTTTTAATTTCGTTATTGGCACTTTTCTTCGCTTGGGTCGACTCATTAAGCAATACGGTAATAATGTCACCCACTTTGTGGGCACGAATATCCGAGTACAAACTGGATGATTGATGATCCATGTAAATTGAACCCGTTGACACCATTTGGGTTGGCGGCGCTTCTGGGTAAACAGGCGCATAAAATGGATCATCGGCTATGGGTTTTTGCTGAGTTGAGCTGCAACCCAGCATCACAAATGCTGATGCTAAGACTAAAACCTTATTCATCATCCCCTCTCTTATCATCAAAGCTTATAAGTTCTGTGTTACGTAAGACATCATCTGATCAACAGCTGATATCACTTTCGAGTTCATTTCGTAATTACGTTGACTTTGGATCAAGTTAACCAGTTCTTCAGTCACGTTAACGTTTGACGTTTCAAGCGCCCCTTGACGAATAGCCCCTAAACCATCCAATGAAGCCGTGCCCTGAATCGGCGTGCCACTGGCACCGGTTTCGGTGTAAAGGTTTTGCCCTAGTGGGTCTAACCCTGATGGATTAATAAAGTCGCTCATGGCTAACTGACCAATGACGGTATTTTCTGTAGCACCTGAAAGTTTCACTGAAACTTCACCTTCAGATGACACTGTGATTGAAGTGGCATCATCAGGAATGGTGATGGCAGGCTGGATGACATAACCCGAACCTGGGGTCACAATTTGGCCATTTTCATCTAGGCTAAATTGGCCGTTACGGGTATAAGCTGCGGTGCCATCTGGCATTTCAACTTCAAAAAAGCCTGGACCTTCAATCATTAGATCTAAGGCATTGTCTGTGGTTAACATATTGCCTTGGGTAAACATCTTTTGCGTGGCAACCACTTTGGTACCCGCACCGAGGTTTAAGCCATTAGGTAGTTTGGTGTTATCAGCACTGACGCCGCCCGCTTGGTTAACGGTTTGATAAAGCAAATCTTCAAACACTGCGCGGCTTTTTTTATAGCCAATGGTACTGGCGTTGGCCACGTTGTTAGAAATAACCGAAATGTCGGTTTGTTGGGCATCTAGGCCGGTTTTACTGATCCATAAAGCAGGATGCATAATAATTACTCCTAACTAATTCTCATTAAAGCTGACGAGGCGCGATCAAGATCTTCGGCGTTTTTCATCATCTTCACTTGCATTTCGTATTGGCGCTGAATATCAATTAGCGCCACCATTTCAGATACCGCATTGACATTACTGCCTTCAACTGCGCCACTTTCAACTTGAACATTGGGATCATTAGGGATGTTTTGCCCTGTGGTTAAACGAAACAAGCCATCCTCACCGCGCATCATGTCGGCGTTGTTGGGGTTAACCAATTTAATCCGCGCAACTTCTTCGACTATGTCGGCTGTGGCGCCTTGGGGTCTAACCGAGATAATACCGTCAGGGGAGATTTGCACTTTTTCAACCGGCAGTGGCAGCACAATTGGCCCAGCCTCCCCCATAATCGGATTGCCACGCGCATTAGTGAGTAAGCCGGTAGTGTCAAAATTTAGACTGCCTGAACGGGTATAGGCTTCACCGCCATCAGCAGCTTGCACAGCTATCCAGCCTTTATCTTTAACGGCAATATCTAAATCACGACCTGTGGTTTTAAGTGGGCCTGAGTCAAAGTTATGCCCGGGGCTTTCTGTCATTGCAAAAACACGAGTCGGTAAACCTTCGCCAAAAGCTTGCATAGAGCGTGCTTGAACCAAATCAGCTCTAAAGCCGTCAGTATTCACATTAGCTAAATTGTTGGCTCGCACCGCCAAAGCATTCATATTCTGCTTAGCGCCGCTCATGGCAACATAAAGTAATTTGTCCATTTACCGCTCCGTCAAACTTTCTTCATAACAAAAGATATACACAGAACTAGCAATCAACGTGCCAAAAAATTAAGGGTTTGAGTTTTAGATGAAATTTGCAGTTATAAACAGCGGGGAAATTTACAAGATAAGCAATATTGGGCAGGTTAATGGCTGTAGTAACGAGGTGAAGAATGAGGTGAACAATAAGGCAAAGAGTTGCCATGGCGGCAACTCTTTACTAAAGCGCGAGATTACTAAAGCGCGAGATTAATTAGCGGATCTGCAATACCGTTTGGTTAAGGGTATTGTTCACTTCAAGGGTACGTGAGTTGGCTTGGAAGTTACGTTGAGCTGAAATCAAATCCACCAGCTCGGTGGTTAAATCAACATTTGATTGCTCAAGTGCTGACGAGCGAATACTACCAAAAGTGCCGCTATTGGCCTCACCTGCTAGTGCTGGGCCTGAGTCTAAGCTGGCTTTCCAAGAGGTATTACCTACTTGAGTTAAGCCTTGCTCATTAGAAAAGCGTACTAATGCTACCCGAGCTAATGGCACGGTTGAACCGTTACTGTAACTGGCTGTTACTAAACCGTCATCGCCGACACCGACATTGGTTAAGCGCCCGACTGTGGTGCCATCTTGGGTTAACTCTGTCACTTCAAACGGTGAGGCGTATTGAGTAGGATTATTAAAATCGATGTTCACCTTTTGCGAGCCGTCAGCGCCGGTGCCGATAACACCTGCGCCATTACTACCTAGTTCAACCGTAGACACTACCGCAGGATCAGATCCTGTATAAGTTCCAGCATCATTAAATGTAAGTACTGAGCCTTTCCAGCCGGATGCGTTTTCAGCGGTACCAGTTGAATCAGCAATACCATCACCAGTAGTATCTGTTGGGAATGAACCACCCGTTGGCGCATCAATATCCACTTGCTTGCCATCAACAGCATAAAAGGCAACCCAGTTATTCTCACCAGTATGGGAACCACCTTCTGGTTTAACAAAATAAGTGGTCAAGATATGAGCCTCACCAAGTGAATCATAAATAGTTACTGAGGTTGAGTTATTGTAAGTATCTGCGTCATCTGGATCAAAGTTTGCGGGATCAAGTTCTTCATCACCAACATTGAGGTTCATTTGAAAACCAACGTTACCGGTTTTCACTGGGCTACCTGCAGTATCGGGGATTTTAATCGGTTGGGTGGTGGTTAAACTCACTGAAGTCGAATTACCATCAGCATCCACAGGGAAACCCTGTAAATAGTTACCGGCTGAATCTGTCATAAAACTTTCTGAGTTTACTTTAAATGCACCAGCACGGGTGAATGCATGATCTTGGCTGCCCGCTTCAGATGAAGTAACAAAGAAACCACCGCCACTAATAGCCATATCTAAGGAGTTGTTGGTAAACAGTAAGCTACCTTGCTGAAACTGTTGCGCTACGTGAGTTGTGGTTGCGCCGCCGCCCACTGCGGTATTACCATTTGAAAAAATTGAATTAGCATAAACATCGGCAAATTCAGCGCGAGACTCTTTAAAACCAATGGTATTGACGTTGGCAATGTTATTAGCCGTGGTGTTGAGATCTTTTTGAGCAGCTGCGATACCACTCAATGCAATATTAAACGACATAAATCACCTCTTAGCGCTTTAAATTAGGTTCTGTGTGGCTGCCAGATTTCTGGCAGCTTATTATTGTTTGTGTTATTAACTTTCTGCCACTGCCAGTACATCAGACAATTGAATACCACCTAGGCCTCTGAGGTTAAGGATCGGACCGCTGGCGACACTGCCTAAAGACACACTAGTGACATGGGCATAAGTTGAAACCGCTAAATCTTCGGCGTTGCCATCAACTTTACCGTTAGCTTTAATGGCATACATGCCTTCTTCTACGGGTTCGCCATCTTTATCAAGGCCATCCCAGCTGACATCAATGTTGCCGCCTGCAGAGCCATCAACCTCAAAAGTTTTAATCACTTGGCCTGACTCGTCTTCAATGGTGACGGTAATGGTATCGATTGGCTGTGGCGTACTAATGACACCGTTAATGACTGGGTTTTCTTCTGAGACATGGCCAATATCTGATGGAATGAGCACCTTTTGCCCCACTAAGCCCGAGGCTTGTAATGCCTGACTTGAGCTCATCACACTGTTCAAATTCAAAATTTCAGCATTTAAGTTGGCAATACCATCAACGGTCGCGAAGGACGCCATTTGTGCGATCATCTGATCGTTTTCAACAGGTTTAAACGGGTCCTGCATTGACAGCTGTTGACTCAAAAGCGCAAAGAAATCCGATTGGGTTAGCTCTTGGCTTTTAGCTTCTCCGGTTTCGGTGGTGCTAGCTGATTGCGCAGCGGTTAGGCTATCTAAAAAGCTACTGTCTGATACCTGTGTAGTTTGTGAGTTTGTCGCCACTGAATTAGTGGAGACGGTGGAAGCCGTGGTAGACGTCTGCAACTGCGGTAATGACTGACTACTGTAAGGATTAACGAGGCTCATTGTTTACCTCCAACTAAATTCATATTACTTACCCATACGAAGCGTTTGCTGCAACATTGATTTGGCGGCATCAGCCACTTGAACATTCATTTGATATGACCGAGAAGCAGAAATCATATCGGCCATTTCTTCCATCACATTGACATTGGGTTTATAAATAAACCCATCGTTATCAGCCATTGGATGATTAGGTGAGAATTCTTTTAATAACGGTTTATCGCTTTCTACAACGCCTTTAACACTGACACTATGAGAACTATTTTGCTGATGACTGGCTTTGGCCATTTCAGCCTCAAAAATAGGATGACGAGCTCTATAGGTCTCACCGACACTGCTTGATACTGTGTTGGCATTAGCAATATTACTGGCGGTGGTATTTAAGCGCACCGATTGCGCAGACATACCCGAGCCTGACACATTAAAAATATTAAAAAGACTCATAATTAATCACCTCTAATGGCTTTACGCATGCCAGAAAACTTACTTTCAAGAAAGCCCAGTGACATTTGATATTCCAAAGAGTTTTGCATAAATGCAGATTGCTCTTCTTGCATATCCACCGTATTACCGTCACCTGTGTCTGGCTGATTTGGCACCCGAAACTGCACATGCTCTTGGCTTAACGCTTTAAGGTCAAAGTGCTTGTCAGTTGTTTGACTCATTTGCAGCCCTTGCTGATGAGAGCGGGCGCTATTCATGGCAGAGGCAAAGTCTACATCACGGGCTTTGTAACCCGGGGTATTGGCATTGGCGATATTACTAGATAGCACTTCAGCCCTTTGAGCACGTATGCCCAACGAGTATTGATGTACCCCTAAACCATTTTCAAAATTAATCGCCATAAAATTGCCTCCATCAGCTAACTGTCACTAACAAAGCAAACCTTATGCCAAAATATTGCGGTTTTAAGATGAGAAAGGATAAAAATGAAAAATGCCGACGTTAGTCGGCATTTTATTAACTAAAAACATATTAATTCATAAACTTACAATATATTTTTCTTTTGATAGTAAATCCCTGGGTTACAACGCACCATCGTAAATTCATCACTTAAACCTGAGATAGATTCTGACGCCCCTAAAAATAAAATCCCATTGGGATTAAGGGCGGCAGCAAATTGCCGCAAAATTTTAGCTTTTGCCTCTGGAGAAAAATAAATCAACACATTACGACAAAAGATAATATCGAACTTACCCAATAAGCTATAACTTTCAAGCAGGTTATGACTTCTAAAATTCACTAACCGCTGAACATTATCTTTCACTTTCATATGACCTGACGGCATTGGATCAAAAAATTGTCGCTTTCGCTCATCTGATAGCCCACGGGCTAAGGCTAAGCTGTCATATTCGGCCTTTTTACAACGTGCTAGCATTGAAGGTGATAAATCGGTGGCTTGGATCGTCGCGCTACCAGGCAATGCCCCCGGCTTACGCTGCTGATACTCTAAAATAGTCATTGCCAATGAATAGGGCTCCTGCCCTGACGAGCAAGCGGCTGACCATATTTTTAACGGCCGACCTAAGCGGCTATATTCAGGTAATAAAGCATCATGAAGTAATTCAAACGGGTATTTGTCTCTAAACCACAGAGTTTCATTTGTGGTCATAGCGTCAATCACTTCCGCCCGTAAATGCCGCTCCATTGGCTTCATTGAGCGCTTAACCACTTCCGATAATGAGGGCAAATCATGCTTGCCCATTAAAGGCGCTAAGCGACTTTTTACTAAATATTGCTTGTTGTCACCTAATACAATGCCACTGTGTTGCTCTAAAAAAAGCTTAAACTGATTATATTCTGCTTCAGCAAGTGATTTGTTCGGCACTTTTACATCCTATTTTAAAGAGGCGCTTTACATTGTTTGCAATTTAAAGCCGCCGCTTTGTTTGGTTACCGAGCGCTTGGTAACAAACGTGAAATCTACAACCTATGGTGAATCATCAGCCCTAGGTTGTAGATTGAATTATTATAAAATGAGATGTTTGTTGACCGCTGACGCTAACTCATCGGGATTAAACTTAGCGATAAAGTCGTTTGCGCCGACCTTTTCAACCATGGCCTGATTAAACACGCCACTTAATGAAGTATGCAGCACCACTTTAATATCTTTAAGTTTTGGATCGTCGCGAATTTCCGCCGTTAAGGTATAGCCATCCATTTCTGGCATTTCAATGTCTGAAATAATCAGTGGAATTTCATCGGCAACATTATCCATCTCAGTGGCAATCGCTTTTAATTTCTCTAAGGCATCTTTACCATCAATAGCGGTGTCAATTTGCAGGTTCAATGACGATAATGAACGGATAATTTGCTTACGAGCAACTGCAGAGTCATCAATCACCATAATATGGTAATGCTGCTCTTTATCAATGGTAATAGCATCACTGGCAGCTTGGCTTAATTCCGTTTTTACTGGTGATATTTCATCAAGAATTTTTTCAACATCTAAAATCTCAACCAATTCACCTTCGATTTCGGTTACTGCAGTTAAATAAGAGTTGCGCCCAGCCCCTTGTGGCGGTGGCATAATTGATTCCCAATTCATATTAATAATGCGCTCTACTGAGCTAACCAAAAAGCCCTGAATACTGCGGTTATACTCAGCAATAATGATGAAGCAATTTTCAGTCGATGCCAACGGACGGCCACCGGTTGCCGCACTTAAATCAATCACTGAAATAGTCGAGCCCCGAATGTGAGCAATGCCTTTAATCATTGGGCTTAAACGGGGTAACTTTGTCAGTGGCGGACACTGTAATACTTCTTTTACTTTAAAAACGTTGATACCGAAACGTTGGCGACCATTAAGTTTAAAAAGCAGTAACTCCAGTCTATTTTGGCCTACCAGTTGGGTACGTTTATTAACTGAATCAAGAATGCTCGACATAACCCTGCCTTGTTTTATGAATGCTTTCCCTAGTGGGATTTATTATTAGAGTTCACTGTTAATCAGTGTTTTAAAGCGACAGTAAAACCATTTTCGCAAATTGTAACACAGTAATTTATGCCAATTTGCTGGTTTAGCGCTTAAATTTAGCTATAGGCATAGTTTTTGCTTGATTGTGGTCACATCGCATTTAAGCGACGATTTCAATGAAAAAAGTCAAACTTCTGACAAAGATAACATTGAGAATGTTTAGCCTTATCATTGCTAATTAAAATTGAAGTTTAGAGGTAACCTGGCCAATCAAGCTAGTTAGAATATTATGAAGAAAAACATTCTACTATTGATCATTATTTTTTTATCTTTACCGGTTAACGCCAGTGAAGATGCCACCATAACTTACTCTCTATCGACCATTACTGAATTAGCTAAAGAGGTAGTAGCAAAAAAAATTGCTAAAAAGCCCAATGCGGTGATCAACATTAGCCCGCAAAATCTTGATGGCCGATTAACACCGCCAAGATGTTTGCCACCCATTAGTGTTGAAATGGCCAGTGACCGCGAAATTAGCCGCACCAACACAGTCAAAATTAGCTGTATCAGCCCTGATTATGACTACCCATGGCAAATGTTTATCTCGGTTAAAGTTGAGGTTATGTATCCAGTGGTGACAGCATTGGGAATTATTGAAAAAGGTGAGTTAATCACAGCAGATAATGTGGCAATTAACTATGTTGACCAACACAGTATCCGCGGGCAGTTTTTTTCTGAGATCTCACAATTACTCGGTACCCGCTCAAAAAGGCGTGTGTCAGCTAAAGCGCCTTTGCTAAACAATAATTTATGCTTTGTTTGCAAAGGAGATTCGGTATCTATTTATGCTAAAACAAACGCATTTGAAATAAAAACTGCCGGAGAAGCACTAAGAGATGGTAATATTGGCGATGCTATTAGAGTCAGAAATAGCAATTCTAACAGGCGATTAGATGTCATTGTCACAGGCGTTGGCGAAGTTGAAGTTAGAATGTAAAATATTCTAAAGTTTTTTCTGACAAGGCCGATAACCTGTTTGGAAAACCCTAACATTACGCTGGAGCCTCACATGGCAATTGATATTAACCATCTAAAAACAGCTTCTCATGCTCAGTTGCGCACCAATCGCGACGCAGGAGCAACAACGCAAACAGCTGACTCAGCGGCTAAGACCACGGCTGCCCCAGTAAAAACGGATTCGGTCAGTATTACTGCACAAGCGCAGCAGCTGCAGGGAGTGCAGAGTAATATGGCATCTTTACCAGAAGTTGACCAAAGCAAAGTTGATGCAATTAAATTAGCAATTTCAGAAGGTCGCTACAAAGTCGATCCTGAAAAGTTAGCTGCTAACATTGCTAGCTTTGAAGCTGATCTTGACGGATTAAATTTCGACCAAGAGTAACCTCATCGTTACTCTTGATATTATCGGCCACACATTACTTAACGGGTAATGTGGGTTTTAATAAAGAGTAACTTATGACTGAATTACTACAGCTGTTATCTTTTCAGCACGACACCTTGTCGTCGCTGAAATTACTTGTATCTGAAGAAAAATTAGCCCTTACTGAACGTGACGCAGATAAACTACTGTCACTGGCAAAAGACAAGGTTGACTGCCTAAACAACCTCAAACTTAATGATGAAAAGTTAGCCTCTCACCCAGAAAAAGCATTATTAAACGCTGAGCCAGAACTAATTGTTAAAGTCGAAGAAGCCAAAGCGATTCTAGACGAGTGCAAGGCCATCAATAGTCAAAATGCCAGCTTAATTGAGCTTAATATAGCCAGCCTTAATCGCTTCTCTCAAGCGCTGCAAATGAGCCGTAATGCATCAAGCCTGACCTATAATGACAAAGGCCGAACTTCAACGATTTCCTCTTTAGGGCAAAACCTTAAAGCATAATCGAGGCGGTAATTAACTGCCCTGCGAGTTGCTAGATTGTGTTTTAAAAACCAAAAAACCGCTCAAAGAGCGGTTTTTTTGTACTTCAGTTAAGTTAATTTAAATGACTGGATTTAAATAATTAAATTTAACTAAAAGTAAGTCACATGCTTAATCGTTCTAGGCCTATTTTGCTGCTGATATAGGCTCCATACCTGTGAAAAATCCAGTTCTAACTCAGTCACATACATATCACCAGCCGGATAGCTTTTGACCACTTTAGCGCCTTTAATCATGCCCGAGACACTGGCGGTAACGGTTTGCTTATTCAGCAACCAATCATCGACCTGGCTACTGGCATCAATCTGCTGGCCATACACTTGCTCAGCCAGTTCACGATAAGCGGCAATTTTAGACGCTTGCATCGCCATTAACACCTTGTGAGATTGCTCTGTTGCCGGTTGCGTTGCTAACGGCGCATAACCAATAGCGGTTAGTTTAGGAAATTGTTTAGGCGCCTCGGTTTCCCATTGCACATACTTGTCGTTTACCGCACACCCGGACAAGGTGAGGGCTGCTGTCAGGGCTGCAAACAGTATTGCCTTCATTGGTTATCTCCTAAAATAGTCACGCTTGCCATACCTGCATGCTCGTTTCGATACAAGATGCCGTCTTTTGAAATCACCTTATTGGCAGGTGTTAAATAGCCTGGCAGGCTGTGGGTTTTAACAAAGGTTTGTACCGCTGACACTACTCGATTATTGCTAGTATTGACAATTCTGGCATTGACCACCACACCCTCTGAGGTAGTGCCCATTGTGGCTACGACCACATGGGATACCGCTAAATCTGTGGCAAGCTGCTTCCAGTCGCGGCTTAAAATAAACTCACCCTCCGCAGTGGCGCGAAGTGAACTAGCCACATTCATATCAACAAGATTAAATTCATTGGCATGAAATGCAGTCAACATGCCTTGCTGCAATTGCTGCCCCAGCAAATTAGTTTGTCCGTAATCATCAAGCATGACAGGTGTGGTGATCAGCAGTGGTTGATCAGCTCGTAAGCTGTCGTTTTGTAGCACTAATTCATTGACAATTTTTTCCGCCAAGCGGTTAACCCCAGCTTTGGGCGCTATGCCTGACTGCTGAATATCGTAGCGAATAACATGATCCGTTTTGGGCTCAGACTCATACCAAAAATTCATCTCATAGCCTTCATTGACATAAGATAAATCATCATACTCTGTCGGTTGTGAGCCAGCACAAGCTGTCATCAACATCATGATTGGAAGTAAACCAATTCGGCGCATATTGCATTCCTGTATTTAACTCAAGCATTGCTATGGGCTAAGGCGTTTGAGGCCTAAAGGTTAAAAATGAATTCTAAAAACACTATCGGCAATCAGGATAAAAACTTTAGATAATTAATCCCTTTCAGCATTGGCTTAACGACTTATATATTGAAAACCAATAACAGGCACATTATTTGCATTTATTCTCAAACAATCGCTCCTAGTACTTTAACGCCATAAACTTGGCACTGTATTAGTCGTTCATCGTTATCTTTAAGCAAGTGATTAATATGAAAATATGCAGTAAAACAACCCAGCGACTCTACTCCGCAGCCATATTGCTGTTTGTCAGTATCTTGAGTCTGCCGTTAAAAGCTGAAATTATTGAAGTAACAGGCCATGCGAATATCATTAATGGCAATGTAGATAAGGCGCGTGAAGTGGCGATCAGCCAAGCGCTAAGCTATGCCAGCATGCAAGCTGGGGTTGGTGTTAACGTTAATAGTCAATACATCTCGGGTCAGGGGCAGTTAAGCCAAGATGCATTTCAGTTTAGTCATATAGGACAAGACAATAATATTGAACTGGTATCTGAAATGCTCACCAGCACTGACATTACTGTATTACTAAGATTAGATCTTCAAGACGACTCAGCTCAGCAATGCCGAGGTCAGCAATTAAGAGCGGCAATAATGGTGCCTCAGGCCAGTATTCAAGATCGCGCTCAATTACGTTATGGTCAGTTATTAAACTTTACTCAAGCACTATCACAACAGTATGGCGTGCTACTAAATAGTCACTCCCATAATAGCTTTGCCCGCATTCACGCCGATGAAGCACTCGATCACAGCAATGAGTTAATCAATTTTAAAGGTAATCGCATCCCAAGTTGGTTAGGCGAAATCACCGATAGCCAATATATCTTACAACCAGAAATCCTCGATATGTCAACCGAGCCCACCTCAGGATTAATATTTGGCTTATTTCACGGCTATCCACAAAGACAAATCAGCTTTAAGTTAACTTTGTATCACGCTATTAGCGGTGAAAAAGTCTGGAGTAAAGATTACTCAGCACAGGCGCAGTGGGAGTTTAAACGTGACGAAACCGTATCACCCACCACTAAACGTTTTTGGCGCTCAAGCTATGGCCAAACGGTTAACCAGCTTATGCAGCAAAGCACTGCTGACATTGATAATTTGCTAAATTGTCGCCCGCTGCTGGGACAAATTGTGGCTAAACAAGGCAATAGAATAATTATTAACTTAGGCCGTAAGCACCATGTGAGAGCCGGTGATAGCTTTCAAATTGTATTGCAACAAAATATCCCAGACAGAGTGAATTTAATGCGCGCCGTTGCCACACCAAACCGCGCAACAGTCACTATTGATCAAGTATCAGAAGAAAGTGCCACCGCAGTATTACAAGGCATAGACGCAACAGGGAATATTCAAATACAAGATATCGTGATTAAGATTTAAGCAACTAAATTTAAAGCCTTTTAATCAAGATTAAAACTTGTATAATTGCGCTTAGTCTCCCTATAGCTCAACAGGATAGAGCAGTCGCCTCCTAAGCGATCGATCAGGGTTCGAGTCCTTGTGGGGAGACCATATTTTTTATTGATCGTTCGCTATCCTTCGGATTTTCAGTTCAAGTTTGTAACGCTCAAGCACCTTCCATTTTATTGCTGAAACTCAAACTAAAGTTGCTACCGCTAAACGTTCTTTTTACTAGACTTAATTTCATAAAACATAGTGCATACCATTTTTGGTATGCACTAACTATATGCACTATAAGCACTATAAGCACTGTAATTAGGAGCGTGTTATGTCTGGATGGTTCGAGTTAAGCAAAGGCAATAATGGTCAGTTCAAGTTTGCATTAAAGGCTGGCAATGGCGAGGTGATACTGACCAGTGAGCTATATGCCGCTAAAAGTGGCGCTAATAATGGTATCGCCTCGGTGCAAGTCAATTCTCAAAGCGAAGATAAATTCACTAAAGAAACCGCTAAAAATGATAAGCCCTATTTCAACCTTAAAGCGGCTAATCATCAAATTATTGGTACCAGTCAGATGTATGCCAGTGTCGCATCACGAGATAATGGTATTCGTTCAGTGATGGATAATGGTAGCTCTACCACCATAAAAGATCTCTGTTAACTCGTTTTAAATATCATAATAAAAGCTCTCGAACCTTTTGCTTTGGGAGCTTTTACTATTTACAACCGATTAACTATCTACAACTGATTAGCTATCAACAACTAAATTATGCCAGCAGCATGCGCCACCACAGGCCCACTACGCTAGTCATCCCTGTTGTATAGGATGTGAGTTTACCTTTATTAAATACCATAATGGTTGGCGCGACTTGTACCGACCAGTCATTGCTGAGTTCACTTTGCTGATCGTTTATCACTTCAAAGCTATAGCCTTTATCATCAAGGTAAGCTTGTATTTCATGATTGTTGCCTGACGCCATTGCCACGCTGATCACCGGATAATAAGCCGACATGGTTTCAACGGCTGGGCTTACTGTGCGGCATATTGGGCACCAGCTTCCCCAAAAATACACCAACACCGGCTTATCTTGGCTAATCGCCAATACATCGACCCTTTCACCTTTAAGGGTTACTCCCTGTAATTCAGGTAAGTTATCATGCTGAATGTCTTTGCCGCGCCATAAATCCATTAAACCCGTAATGACCATCACGAACACAATCAGTATGACGATTTGCTTTAACCAGCCGAAGATCTTTTTCCCTAAAGGCACTTTGTTACTAGCATCTGGCAACTTACTATCTAGCTGGCTCTGATGTTGTTGTTTGCTATCAGAAGAAAACAAGCGACTCATGATTTACCTCTTTATATGTTTTACAAAATAGGGAAATGACAGGCACTTGATGGTGCAACCTAAAATCATTAATTAAATCGTTCGCGCTGCTGAATAAGCAGCCGGAAATTTACATTATTTATTGTCACATAAGCTAAAAAATATTAATTAGCAGCTCATTGGGTTTTAAAGTCAGCATCTAAAAGTGAAAGTAGTTTTCATTAAAGCGCTTTGTTTCGCTTATACGCTAGCATACTAAAAGCTAATGTCAGTATGTATCAGTTTAGTTACTGCTGATAAACCCCAACAAATACAACCAAACAAAAACACAATAACACCAAGCGTGAAACGTAACTTTAAAATAAAAAGCTCTGTGGAAACAAGCCAGTCACAACTTCAATTTATACTTGTTAGCCAGCTTTTCAGGTGTTTAAAATCCCTTAGCTTCCAAGAAAGGAGGCATATATTTATAATAATGGGGTTAAAAATGAAAGTGTTAAAAACAGCTGCTGCCATGGCAGTGAGTGTTGCTTTACTTGCTGGTTGCAATGACGAAACTAATAATTACTATCCAGGTGAACCAGCACCTGAAACAACTGATGTACGCATCGGTGCTTATAACTTGTCTTTCGATCGTTTTACTTATGAAGATCTTGTCGCTGAAATGGCGTTAACCGTCGCTGAGCAAGATGAATTAATGAATAAATGGTTCGATGAGTCACTTAGCGACGAAGAACTCGCTGTGGCAGAAAAGGTTATTCAAATTCGTAACGTTGCAGCAATTATCCAAACTGAACGACCTGCAATCTTATGGATGGGTGAATTCAATAACGATGGTACAGCAGAAAACCAACAAGCAATCCAAGGTTTCCGTTTAAACTACCTGACTGTGCCACAAAATGCTTTAGGTTCAACGTCTGAAGAATTTAAAGCCCTTGAGCCAATCCAGTTTGGTTATTTTGAAAACTTCGCCACTAATACAGGCCTATTAAGTGGTCACGATTTAAACCGTGATGGCAAAGTGGCGCTACCTGATGACGCCTGGGGCTTCGGTTTCTACCACGGTCAATATGCATTCAGCTTACTGTCTCAATACCCAATTGATACAGATAATATCCGCACATTCCAAGATTTTAAATGGAAGGATATGCCTGGTGAAACTAACCCAACAATTATTAATTGTGACGATGAAAACAATCCAATTCCGGAAGGAATGGCTTGTGGCGATGAGTGGTACACTGCTGAAGCTTGGGCAGAAAGACCAATGTCATCTAAAAACCATGTTGATGCACCTATTATTATTCCTACAGCAGATGGCGATAAAGTGATTCACTTATTAATGTCGCACCCAACACCACCTATTTTTGATACGGTAACTGAAAATAACAAGTTACTTAACCGTGCTGAAATCAAATTCTGGGACGATTACACATCAGGTGAAGGTAGCTATATTTACGATGATGAAGGTAACAAAGGCGGTATCGATAGCGATGCATCATTTGTTATCTTGGGTGATTTGAATGCTGATCCTGAAAGTGGTGACGGCTACTTAGATACCATCAAAGACTTAATGTACAGTGACCAAGTTAACCAACTTGCTACTCACGGAATTTACGCACCAAGTAGCTTAGGCGGACCAGAGTGTTTGTCTAACGGTGAATGTCGTGCAGAAAACTGGGACACTAAATACCCAGATGCGGTTACTAGTACTTCAGGTTTACGCTTAGACCATGTTATTCCATCAAGTGATTTGAATGTCACTGACTCAGGGGTGTTCTGGCCTGCAACTTTCGAAGAAGGTCGTTTAATGATGAATGACGAACGTGTAGGTAAATGGGGCGGCGGCGGAAAGTCGGTGTCTTCAGACCACCGTTTAGTGTGGATCAACGTAGCGCTTTAATTAGCACTTATATTAGCTCAACTGGTTTAACATGAGTGCTTTAAGCACTTGTGTTAACTACAGATAAAGCCCGCATTTGCGGGCTTTTTGTTTTAACTTTTTGTTTTTAACTATGCGCTCAATAGCAGCTAAAAGTGTTAATCAGGAAATATTACATCTTGTCGGCTTTCAAGCCATAGAGGATATTTAGTCATCACTTTACTGAACATTTTGCTTTGCAGATAAGCATTAAGCCATGCTCTTACATGTGGATATGGCGACTGCAAATACCATTGCCGCTCTACTCGGGCAAATTGCCTGATAAAAGGTAACAATGCGATATCAGCTAAACTCTCACGATCCGCAAACAAAAATTCATGCTCGGATAACAACAGCTCAAGTTGTTGTACGTAGACTTCACAGGCCAGACGACATTCCACAATATTTGATTCGCTATAGCGTTTGGCGCATTTGTAGTTTTCAAGGCAGGACTTAAATTCACTATCAAAACGATAGATAAGCGCAAGCATCGAATCAAATTTAGAGGCGTCAGTGGCAAACAGTAAATCATCAGGATCGCTTTGGCTTAATGCCCACAACATCACTTCATAACTTTCTTCTATCACCTGCCCTTTTGGGGTCACGATCACCGGCACTGTGGCCTTAGGGGAAGCAGCTAACATTTCAGCGGGTTTGTCACTTAATACAATATCTCTAAGCCAAATAGGCTGATTTGACTTATAAATGGCAATTCTTGCTCGCATGGCAAAGGGGCAATTCCTTAGAGAATAGAGTACAGGTAAATCTATGATTTTATTCATTGTTATATGTTAATCCCAACTACATATATGCACACTGGCTAATTAATTATCTACTTTAACCATATTCATTAGTAAAATATACGGGTAACATCCCTGCATTAAAATTAACGGAGCAAGTCTAAAACATGAAACCTAAGATTGAATTATTAGCCCCTGGCGGTGATGTCGAGGCGATTAAAGCCGCAATTATTGCTGGTGCAGATGCTGTTTATTGCGGCTTAGATACCTTTAATGCTCGTAATCGCGCTGCTAATATTTCTTTTGACCAATTGGTTGGGATCATTCGACTTGCCCATCAGTACGACTGCGAAATCTTCTTAACCTTGAATATCGTTATTCTTGAGCAAGAATTTAAAACCTTAATGAAGTTACTTAATAAGTTGGTAAATACCACCTTAGACGGCGTTATTGTGCAAGATTTGGGCTTACTGTATGTACTGAGAAAACATTTTCCGACTTTAGCTATTCACGCTTCAACCCAGTTAACCACCCACAATGCAGGCCAAATCCCGTTTTTAAAGCATTTAGGCGCAGAGCGGGTGAATTTATCCCGTGAACTAAACCTACGTGAAATCACTACCCTTGCAGAAGTTGGCCGCGAGCATGACATGCTCCTTGAAGTGTTTGTCCATGGCTCATTATGTGTGGCGTTTTCAGGTTTATGTTACTCAACCTCAGCCAGCGCGGGTAACTCAGGTAACCGAGGCCGCTGTAGCCAAGCTTGTCGTGAAGAGTATGAAACCACTGAATCAGGTAATAATTTTCCGCTAAACATTAAAGATAACTCCGCCTTTTTTGACCTACCGGCGTTAATTGAAGCTGGAGTGTATTCATTTAAAGTTGAAGGCCGTATTAAAGGTGCCAGTTACGTACATACTGTGATTGATAGTTTCCGTAAGCAAATTGATGGCTATGTTGAAACAGGTGAATTGACCCAAGATGGCGAGCGCTTATATAAAGTATTTAACCGCGACTTTACCAACGCCTTTTTACGCGGCGATTTAAACCAATCAATGTTTATTGATAACCCACGGGATAACTCTAAAAATCATTTGGTTGACCAATTAAAAGCAGAAAAAGGTGAGTCGATTTCAGTGGTGCAAATCCACGATGCCCAGCAGCAATTGCAAATCGATAAGCAGCAAATTAATGCCTCTGTGGATGATAAAATTGCCCACTTAAGTATTGAGAAAATCAAGCTATCATTGGCCTTTGCCAGTAAACAAGGTCAGCCCTTAAGCCTGACTGTTACCACTGAACAAATGAGCAGTAAACTGGCCTCGGCAGAGCAGCAAACCTTAGTGCTGCATTCAAGCAGTAGTATGCTGCCAAGCGAAAAACTCAGTGTTGACCAAGAAGCCATTGAAAAGCGTTTTAAAAATATCAATAACGCCAATTATGAATTAATCAGCTTAGATTGCAGTGGTTTAGCAGATGGCTTAAGTATTCCATATCGCGAGATCACCACCCTTAAAAATCAGCTGTTAGCTTATTTAAACGATGGCATTGAAGTGATCCCAACGGTTGAGTTACCAAAACTTGAACGCCACCCTAAAGTGGCAGTAAAAGCTGACGCTGAAACAGCCCAGCCACAGTTATCTATTTTGATTTGTGATGAAGCGGATGTGGCACTAGCCCAAGCAACCGATGCTGATATTTATTTCAAACTGCCAGATGCCTATAAACGTGGCTGCACTAAATATGTGGAATTCTTCAAGCAAAACCCACGCTTAATTCCATGGTTCCCGCCAGTATTGATTGGTAAAGATTACGATGCAGCGCTTAATATTTTACAACAAGTAAAACCTGAGCTTATCGTAACTAACAATACAGGTATTGCTTATCACGCCCAAAAGCTAGGTGTTAAATGGATTGCTGGACCATTTTTAAATACCACCAACTCATACGCTTTATTAGCCTTAAAAGAAGGCTTTGATTGTAGCGGTGCGTTTATTTCAAATGAAATTAACCGCCAACAAATGAAGCAATTAGCCCGACCTAAAGACTTTAAAATGCTTTACAGCATTTATCATCCAATTTTGTTAATGGCCAGCAGACAATGCTTCTTCCAACAAAGTGTTGGCTGTGAAAAACCACGTATTGATAATGGCTGTATGCTGTCTTGTGATAAATCCACCAGCATTAAAAACTTAAAAGGTGACTCTTTTGCCATTGATAAGCAAAAAGCTGGTTACCCAAGTATTTATAATCAAGACCAATTCTTGAACATGGATATCGTTGACGATTTAGCTGATTTATTTGACGGCTTCATGATTGATTTAACCAACATTGGTGCAGGCAGTCGAGTCTCACCTGACAAGCTGGCATTGATAAAACAGTTTGAGCAATTGCTACAAGGCAATCAAAACGTTAAGTCAGAACTTGCCGCCATGGTGCCAGAGTCAACGGTTGATCAGTACATCAACGGTTTGTAATACCAACCCGCTGATTTATTGATAACACAGTAACAAAGCCCTGATGTAGCTCGCGACATCAGGGCTTTTTTGTCTTCACAATATGATTTTTGGGGATAGGTAAGGTATTTAAAATCAGCAACTAATGCTAAAAAAATCCAAATATTACCACGTTAAATGTAACAATTTGAATCGCGCGTTGAATGTTATCAAAATATTTAAACGCTTGTTTTAATAGCTGCTTTTAATACACCTTAAATCCCTTCTCGATTTTAGCGTCGTAACTTACGGAATTTACACTGTTATTATTTGTTGCTTAAATTGCATTCACCTTAAAGTGAGGTCAGAATCACACCACCCAAGTTTACTTGATCTTAGTCACAAAATAATAAGAAAAAATATGACAGCACGTATAACAAGTAATAAAGAATATCTGTTCTCACCTGATAAACCATTAATTTCCAGCACTGATCCACAAGGGGTTATTACCCACTGTAACCAAGCATTCATCGACACCAGTGGCTATAGCCGAGAAGAGCTAATTGGTCAGCCGCATAACCTTGTTCGCCACCCAGATATGCCCAAAGCGGTATTTGAAACTATGTGGCAGACATTAAAGTCTGGCAAGGTATGGATGGGGCTGGTAAAAAATCGCCGCAAAAATGGAGACTATTACTGGGTGAGTGCTTTTGTCACTCCAGTTTATGATGGTAATAAACTGGTGGGCTATGAGTCGGTACGTGTGCAAGCTGAACCCGATGAAAAACTACGTGCGAGCAGTGCTTATGCGCGCATCAATGCTGGCAAGTCAGCATCATCGCTGCGCAGTCGCCTAAAATTGGGCTTCACTAAAGCATTACCAATTATTCTGCCCTCACTAATACTCACCTTAATGCTTGCTTGGCAAGGTAACAGCGTCGCGGCTACAGCCAGCTTAATCGCTGGACTAGTAAGCCTTGGCTGGAGTTTGCAGCAACAAGCTAGTCAGTGGAATAAACTACTATTAATTAGCCCTAAATCATTTGCCAATGAAACTGTTGCCCAAACCTACTTTGATGATACTGGCACCAGCGCCCAAGCTAAAATGGCTTTCATTAGTGAAATAGCCCGCTGCCGCACAGCATTAACTCGTATCGATGAGTCAGTTAGTGGCTTAGACAAAATTTCCAATATCAGTAAAACTCAAGTGTCAGTGACTCAAGCAGCGGTAGAGCATCAAGGCTTAGCGACTCAACAAATTGCCTCAGCGATCACCCAGATGTCCCAAGCTATTCAAGAAGTCGCCCAAAAAATTGAAGAAAACTCTCACAGTGCAGAAAATGCCATTAGCTTTGTTGATTCTGGCGCAGCGCTGGCCGATGAGTCCCTAAGCTCAATCCACCAGCTAAGTCATGCGGTTGACAGCATTGCTATTACGATTAAAGAGTTAGCCACCTCAACTGAAGAAATCGGTCAAGCGGCCAATTTAATTTCCTCCATTGCTGAACAAACCAACTTACTGGCTCTCAATGCTGCCATTGAAGCGGCTCGGGCTGGAGAGCAAGGCCGTGGCTTCAGTGTTGTCGCCGATGAAGTGCGCGCCCTTGCCTTAAAAACCCGTGAATCAACCGACCAAATCCACAGTGTCATTAAGCAGTTGTCGGCTCGTACTAATGCCGCTGTTGATATGTCACACCAAGGTGAAATTGCCACTAAAAATGGCCTTGAAGTAGTTGAGAAAACTCGCTCATCACTGGAAAAAATAAAAGGTGCGGTGACGAATATTACCGATATGACCTTTCAAATGTCCTCAGCAGTTGAAGAGCAAAGCGCTGTTGCAGAGCACATCAACCAGCAAATTATTGAAATTGCTGATGGGGCAACAGATACGGGCTCTGCGGCCAATAAGTCACTCAATGCCAGTGAAGAGTTAGAAAAAAATATCAAGGTATTTCACTCTCTTATTCGCCGTTTTAAATTATAAGCCGCTATAGGGAAAACTGATCTCAGTGCGCTGTATTGGGCGCACTGAAGTCATGATACCCCTCTTGGCAAGCTTGTGTAATGAGCCTGCTTCAATCTGCCTGTTTCAATATCAAGCGATGCAATACAGGCTGATCCCAAAACAAGCCAGCCTCAATAAAGCCCTTCTCTGTGTTCTTATCCCAAAGCTAGGCAATAGCTAGCACTATTTATAGCGAAAAGTTATAATTGGCCACTTAATTACCCTTTAAACCCTAGGAGCTATTTTTGGCACACACTTACATCCCGCTAGATGTGTATAAGCGCAAGTGGATTTTTAACCATAAAGATTTGCCTGTTGCTGATGAAGACAAAGCATTAATCAAACCGTTAACGGACAAAAGTGCCATGATGGTTTGGAATCAATGGATAAGTAATAAGTGTAATCGTGCTGAATTATTTTCTAAGGGTGACTGGGCAGCTAAGCAAGATGCTTGGAAGCAAACCGAGCACTGGCAAGCGGCATGGGACTCTGAAGATAATAACCTGCCAGAACCGATTGCTGAGTTTATTGACTGGAGTGACGATACCCAAGTATTTTTCTGTTATGAAAAATACCAAATCATCGAAACCACCTGGGCAGTGTTTGCTCAAAACTGGAAAGCCTTTTTGTTTTTCGATGATGGTCCAATTTTGATCGCCCCGAAAAAGAAACAAGCCATTATGTTCGAGCAAAATGGCCAATATAAGCTAGGAACGCGTTCGTAATCTTGTTGTGCAAAATCAGCACACAGCCCGTATAAATCACACTTTATAAAATGAGTTGCCCATGAAACGACTTTCAATAATTGCCCTCACCGCTGCGTTAGTGTTACCACAAATGGCTGAAGCTAAAACCGTTTCAGGTGTTGAGCTGGCGGATAATATGACGATTGCAGAGCAACAGCTTGCCCTTAATGGCGCAGGGGTGCGCAGCAAGTTCTTTATGGACTTATATGTTGGCAGCTTGTACTTAGCAACACCTGCAACCAATGTAGATGCGGTTATCGCCCAGCCGATATCAGTGATTAGGCTCAATATCACTTCTGGAATGATCACCGCAGATAAAATGACTGATGCCATTGTCGAAGGTTTTGATGCAGCCACCAATGGCGATAGCGCATCCATTCAAAGCAGTATTGATGCGTTTATGGGACTATTTAACGAAGAAGTCAGCAAAGG
Organism: Shewanella sp. 10N.286.51.B2; assembly: GCF_041469265.1. Taxonomy (NCBI): domain Bacteria; kingdom Pseudomonadati; phylum Pseudomonadota; class Gammaproteobacteria; order Alteromonadales; family Shewanellaceae; genus Shewanella; species Shewanella sp. 10N.286.51.B2. The sequence goes on along the minus strand of NZ_JBFRKH010000060.1, from coordinate 22,671 downwards.
CGATCAATTTACCTTTGTCACCCATAAAGACGCTGGGGTAACCAGCTTTAAAAATGGTCAAGAACAAGCCACAATTGCCAATGAAGCGTTTAGACAAGCGTTAATCAAGATTTGGCTAGGCGATGAGCCTGCTCAAAAAAGCTTACGCAAAAACATGTTGGCAAAATAAACGCTGTTAATAGCGCTTAACCCACAGCCACAAAAAAGCGACCTGATGGTCGCTTTTATAGCTAGTTTTATGTAACACCTTTGCTAAAAGGCTAGTTAATAAAGCTTAAAACTTAATATCAATGGCTAAACCTGCTGCCGCTTGATTTTCAATATCATCAGACACCTTAGGTTGACTTAGCTCCATTTCACCAGCAAAGAAGTAACCACCATAGGCATTAATCGATACTTTCTTGCTGATATTCCAGCCCGCACGAATAAAACTAACCCACTCTTCTACTTCAATAGTTTGCTCAGCATCAGTCACTAGAAAGCGCTCGGTACGTCTTGAAGCCCCTAAACCAAAATTCCATTTGTCATCAAGTTTATAAGATAGCTCCAAACCTGCTGGGCCACTAAAGCCTGCTTGGAATGGATTACTTAACGACAGTTTATCGGTTATGTTCCATTTTACCGCTAGGTAAGGAATGGTTTTTACTTCAGAGATATCATTTAAGTACGCCACCCCAACCCCAAGCATGTTACCTGACTTAAAGCGGTACATACCTGAAGCCACAACCCCATAACTTTGCGCATCTGAAGACGATGCCGTATTAGCATAGGAATATTGTAATTTCGGTGCGAATAAAAACATCCACTGGGCATTAGGGCGATAACTTAAAGATAAACCGGCACTGTATTTATTGATGGAACTCCAAGGGGTAACGTTACCTTGCAGTAGGCCTGCGCCAACATTTTTAAAGCCATAATCGAGGTTGTCATAACCTACATTGGCGCCGATAGACCACTCTTTGCCAATAGGCATCGATGCCGACAGCTTCATGCGCCATACATCACGTTGCAGTTCGGTATCTGAGCTGCCGACTTGAGCCGCTTCAGTTGAAGTGCGCGATACATGAAACTTAAACGGTGAGTAATCGTAGGCAGAAGCGGTTGCGCTAAACGCTAAGCTAGACACTGCTGCTAGCTTGGCAACATAGGGAATAGAAAGCCTTTTTGAATAACGCTTTTTAACTTCAAAGGCAGTTTGCTCTGGCACGAGGGACAAACTTGAAATCGTTTTCATTAATCGCTTCCTTTCTCATTATTATATCGATCGAAATTATCAGGTATAAATCATAACGTCTATACTGGAACGCTTTTAAATTGGATCACTATTTCAATATTTTATGGCACTTTTTAGCGCTGATAACCATGTTATCTAAGCCAGTTTGCGATAACCCAGCTTACCGCTGCTACACTCGATGGGCTTTTAAAAACATCTGCGTGGTATCTTCAATATATTGCGCCCGTTTAGGCATTAAGTCTGTGGCATCTAGGCGCAGCTCTAGACGCAGCTTCAGCTCACCAAAAAGCATTAAACTTAAGCGAACGGCGCTGTCATGGGGCTGGGGGAAATAATACTCACCGTGCTGATTCACCGCGGTAAAGTAATCCGCCAGCAAGGCTAAAATATGCTTAGGGCCGGCATCAAAATACAGCTTTGATAGCTCTGGATGGGTATCAGCATGAGCAAGACAAGTTTTGAAAACTGCTAATACTTCTTCACTCACAACCAAATCACTAAACTGTTTCGCAAAGGTAACTATTGTTTGCTCAGCATTGAGTGAGTCACTTAATAAGTTGCCGGTCAGTTGATGCACCACACACTTAGATTCTATCGCCGCGACAAATAACTCATCTTTAGAACCAAAGTGTGAATACACCGTTTGCTTAGAGACTTCAGCTTTTTTCGCGACCAAATCCATACTGGTATTAGGAAAACCTTGCACGCAAAAAAGCTCAATGGCTGCATCTAAAATCCGCATTCGTTTTTGTTCGCTACGAGTTTTCACCGCACCATGATTGCACGGTGCTGAGTTTGCTTCATTTATCATAATCACATCTTCTTGTATTTATGTTTTTTTCGCTATAAGCGCAACCACGCCTTAACAATAAATAACATTTAATCACAAATTAGACTGGACAGTCTAGTTTTATAGAAATAAACTAAAACCCAAATAGACTAGACAGTCTAGTTCATTATTAGCCCAGCATCACATGATGTATTCAATTGGTCAATGCTATTAAGCCTTGGTTTTATTGAAATTAAGGAAGTTGCAATAGGAATGTTCACCATGAATAAGGTCACCGTACAGCGTCGCGTCAATAAGCTTGGCATTATCATCAGTTTGATTTTGTTAACGGCCTGTAATGAGGCCGCAATATCCAATACGGCAGCAGTGACTATTCCTAATGTGATGACCCAGCCACTTAATGCCAGTAGCAGTTACCTTCAGCAGCAGCGATACACGGGTATTGTGCGCTCAAGCGATACCACCGCCATAGGCTTTGAACTGGCGGGCAAATTAAGCGACATTGTTGTTGATAGTGGCGATAGCGTCATTAAAGGGCAACAACTGGCCAAGCTTAATACCCAATTACTTCAGGCTGAGCAGCAACAATTAGCGGCGTCACTACTGCAAACCCAAGCCGATTTAGATTTAGCGCAAAGTAATTTTAATCGCTCCGTTAAGCTGAAGAAAAAGCAGTATGTATCCCAGCAGCAGTTTGATGAAAGCCAGCAGCAAGTCGCCAGCCTGCAAGCCAATCAAAAACGCCTACAAGCCTCGCTTCATGCCACCGAATTAAAGCTAGCAAAATCCACATTAGTGGCGCCTTTTGATGGCAACATCAGTAAGCGTCACCATAATATCGGCGAAGTTATCGCCTTGGGTAGTCCGGTGTTTACCTTAATTGGTAACAACCAGCAGCAGGCTTATATTGGGGTGCCAAACACGGTCGCGATGACCATGCAAACCAATCAAAGCGTCAACATCACTGTTGGCAATCAAACCTACACTGGCACCATTGCCGGGATCAGCGCAGAAATCGATGCGGTCACTCGCACTGTGCAGCTGCGGGCAGACTTACCCAATAACAGCCGCATGATCAATGGTGAAATCGCTTATCTTGAATACCAACAACAGGTCAATAGCGCCGGTTACTGGGTGCCCATTTCCGCACTCACTGATGGTATGCGAGGCTTATGGAATGTGTTTGTGGTCACCAAAAATGCTGACGGACAAGCCCAACTAGAGCGCCGCGACGTTGATATTATTTACACCAACCAGCAACAAGCCTTTATTAATGGCGCGATTGATAAAAATGATGTCATAGTCACTCAGGGCTTACATAAATTGGTGGTTGGCCAAATTGTTAGCCCAAGCTCACAAGCTGTTGCGAGGTCATTATGATTAAGGCCTTTGTTGAAAATGGCAGGCTAGCAAGTTTAATGATTGCCCTGCTATTGGTGGCGGGGTTAGGCGCCATTAGCAGTTTACCCCGCACTGAAGACCCTAACATTACCAACCGCTTTGCTTCGGTGGTGACTCATTACCCCGGCGCATCGGCTGAGCGAGTGGAAGCTTTGGTCACTGAAGTGTTAGAAAATCAACTGCGCCGCTTAGAAGAATTAAAGCTAGTGCAATCTACCTCGCGCCCGGGCATTTCCGTTATCCAGTTAGAGCTTAAAGACACGGTAACTGACACAGCTCCGGTTTGGTCTCGAGCCCGTGATTTAGTCGCCGACAGTAAATCTACACTGCCGCTACCGGCGCAAAACAGCATTTTGGATGACCAAACAGGTTACGCCAACACCGCGATTTTAGGCTTAGTGTGGCAAAACGACAGCCCTATTCGAACTGACGTACTCAAGCGTTATGCTAAAGAGCTGCAAAGCAAGTTACGGGTACTTAATGGCACTGACTTCGTCAACTTGTCTGGCACCCCAGATGAAGAAATTCTGGTTGAGCTTGATGGCAATAAAATCAGTCAACTTAAATTAACTCCCGCTGCTATTGCCGCTATTTTGTCTAATGCTGACAGTAAAATATCAGCTGGTGAAATCCATAACGCTACCTTTAAAGCGCTGATAGAAGTATCAGGCGAGCTTGATTCAATCACTCGCGTGGGCCAAGTGCCGTTAAAAATTGATACTAATGGTCAGATCATTCGCCTAGGTGATGTCGCCAATATTAGCCGTCAACCTAAAACACCTGCCACCAGCATTGCGCTGATTAATGGCGCTGAAGGGGTATTGGTGTCGGCCCGAATGCTTGACGATAACCGAGTTGATCAATGGCAAGCGCAAGTAAGCCAAGTGGTCGATGACTTTAGCGCTAACTTACCGGCTAACATTCAAGTGCAATGGCTGTTTGATCAACAAGGCTATACCAGTGTGCGCCTAGGGGATTTAGTCATTAATTTAATCCAAGGCTTTGTGATTATTTTACTGGTACTGATGCTCACCCTTGGGCTAAGAAATGCGCTGATTGTGGCATTATCACTGCCGCTAACGGCCTTGTTTACCCTCGCCTGTATGAAGTACACCGGACTGCCCATCCACCAAATGTCAGTCACTGGTTTAGTGGTGGCACTGGGGATTATGGTGGATAACGCCATTGTAATTGTTGATGCTATTGCCCAGCGCCGCAAACAAGGCTTAAGTAAACTTGAAGCCGTGAGTAAAACCTTGCACCACTTATGGCTGCCGCTTGCGGGCTCAACCATTACCACCATGTTGGCCTTTGCTCCGATAGTTTTAATGCCCGGCGCAGCAGGTGAGTTTGTTGGTGGTATCGCCATTTCAGTGATGTTTGCTCTACTGGGCTCATACTTAATTTCACACACCATCATTGCTGGTTTGGCGGGGCGTTTTAGCCAAGATAATGCGTCTATGGCGTGGTATCAAAAAGGCATGGCCTTCCCGCGTCTTAGTCATGCTTTTCAAACCAGTTTACGCATTGGCTTAAAAAGACCGGTGATCACCGCTGTGCTGATTGGTATTTTGCCGGTTGTCGGTTTTGTTGCTTCAACTAAAATGACCGAGCAGTTTTTCCCGCCATCGGATCGGGATATGTTTCAAATTGAAGTGTATTTAGCGCCATATGTGAGCTTAGCCAATACCCGTCAGCAAGTTGAACAAATTGATCAGCGTTTACGGGCGCTTGAAGATGTTGAAATGAGCACTTGGGTCATTGGCGGCAATACGCCATCGTTTTATTACAACCTGACCCAGCGCCAACAAGGGGCGGCTAACTACGCCCAAGCCATGGTCAAAGTGACCGACTTTGATGCGGCGAATCGACTGATTTTATCGCTACAAGCTGAGTTTGATGATGCTTTTCCCCAAGCGCAAATTTTAGTGAGAAAACTAGAACAGGGCCCACCATTTAACGCCCCAGTTGAATTACGCATTTACGGGCCATCATTAGATGTATTAACTCAGCTAGGAGAACAGGCCCGCGGCTTGTTTATGCAAACCAAAGATGTGATCCATACCCGCGCCACCTTAAGTGCAGGCTCACCAAAGGTGTGGATGCAAATCAATGAAGATGCCAGCTTAATGAGCGGCTTAAGCTTAACTGATATCGCCAAACAAATTGAAATGTCTACCACAGGTATCATAGGCGGCAGTATTTTAGAGCAAACTGAATCGCTACCAGTAAGAGTAAGGTTAGCAGATAGCTCAAGAGAGCAAGCCACTCGTTTATCTGAGCTTAATTTACTGTCTAATAATGGCAATATTATTCCGCTGTCAGCCATTTCCCACAATGAAATCAATGTCAGTCGCGGCGGGATCCCAAGGCGCAATGGCGAGCGGGTTAACACCATTGAAACCTACATTGTCAGTGGCGTACTGCCCGGAAAAGTACTCAATGATGTTAAAGATAAACTCGCCCAAATTGAGTTGCCAGCGGGTTACCATATCGAGATCGGCGGTGAAAGCGCCAAACGCAATGAAGCGGTGGGCAATTTACTGTCAAACATCGTAGTGGTGGTGACCTTATTACTGGCAACAGTGGTGCTGTCTTTTAACTCATTTAGATTAACTGCGATTATCTTATTAAGCGCATTTCAATCAGCTGGGCTTGGTCTGCTGGCAGTGTATGTGTTTGGGTTTCCGTTTGGCTTTACCGTGATTATCGGCTTATTAGGCCTAATGGGGCTGGCCATTAATGCCGCTATCGTTATTTTGGCAGAACTTGAAGACATGCCAGAGGCAAGACTTGGCAACCTTGAAACCATCATCAACATTGTTAGCGGCTGCGGCAGACATATTGGCTCAACCACCATCACCACCATTGGCGGCTTCTTGCCACTGATTATCGCAGGCGGCGGTTTCTGGCCTCCCTTTGCAATAGCGATTGCTGGCGGCACCTTACTCACCACCTTGTTATCGTTAATTTGGGTGCCAACTATGTACCTATTATTAATGAAGAAAAAAGCCTTGCAGCAACCAAGCCTTGAGCCAATAAGCGTCTAATATAAAGGCGGTTATACCTATAACAAAACGGCGCTATTAAGCGCCGTTTTTTATGTTTAATTGTTCTAGGATTTCGGTTCACAATGTAATTTTAAAATGACTTGGGCTTGCTGCCATGACATAGTTTAGGGTGGCAAATTGTTTCATCCGCATTGATGAGTTTTGCGGCACCCCCCTAATACGTACCAGTAAATACGTACCAGTAAATGCGCACCAGTAAATCAATGGCCTCTTGGGCGGGGTCCATAAAACTGTCGGTTTGATGTATTTCAAGATTCAAGAGTGGATACAGCTCTAACAGCTCGGATAAAAAAGGAGAAATATGTAACCGAGCAAAAGCCACTGGCGCGCTAATTTTAACAGTGCCACGGGGGCTATCAGCTTTTTGCTCTATCCGCTGAGATACTAAATCATACTGACGGATAATCTCAGCACTGTGCTTAGCAAAAGCAATACCTTCTTCAGTTAATGAAATAGCGCGCGTATGACGGTGCAGTAACTTAGTACCGACCTTCTCTTCTAATTGATTCATTTTGCGTGACACTGAAGACGGCGTCATATCTAGCCTGCGAGCAACTTCAGAAAAATTGCCAAACTGGTGCGTCATTAAAAACAGTTTTATGTCGTGCAAAGAGACATCGTAGTTCATAGCAAGATCCCAAGTTGATACCTTAAGAGCATAAGCGATAAACACAAAATCGCACACATGAACCAAGGCAAGTGACTTTTGACACTTAAACAACAGTCATCTTGTTAAAACCAAACAGAAATGATCATAGAGTAAAATCATCAGGTATTTGGCAAAGCGACTATAAAACCAATTACTTAATTAGCAATGCCCTAACCCTCATCGATTACTTATTGCATTTATGAGAAAGTAAACCCGCACATTTGCTTTTTTACCTCTACTTTTTGCAAATTTAAAACAGTACATTAATCCTCCTAAATGTCACAGCGCTATTTTTATGACCTTAATTAGCGCTGTGACCTATCAGTTACTCTTATTCTTAACAGAGAATATGCTATGAAAATTGCACTGTTTATACCTTGTCTCGTCAATCAAATGCTGCCAGAAGTCGCCGTTGCTACGCTTGAATTATTAGAAAAGCTTGGCCATGAAGTGATATTGCCTTCAGGTCAAACTTGCTGCGGCCAACCGATGACCAACTCAGGCTGCTTTAACGAAGCAAGAAACACCACCATGAAGCTACTTAACGCTTTTAAAAATGTTGAGTGTGATGCCATTGTTTGCCCTGCTGCATCTTGCTTAGTGGCTGCCAAAGAAAATTTCCATGAGTTTGACAATAGCCCAGAAGCCCAAAAGGTTATCAGCAAGCTGTATGAACTGACCGAATTTTTACATGACATTGCCCCAATTAAGCAATTTTCGAAACCTCTGAATACCAAGGTTAGCCTACAAATGAGCTGTCACGGGATCAGAATGCTGAGTCTTGCCACTCCAAGCGAAAGCATGGGCAGACAATTTAATAAAGTCGAAGCAGTGCTGCAAAATATTGACGGCTTAACCATTGTCTATCCCGATCGCCGTGATGAGTGCTGCGGCTTTGGCGGCACCTTTGCCGTAGACGAAGGCGCAGTATCGGCAAAAATGGGCAAAGATAAAGCCCAAGCCCACGCAGCCACCCAAGCTGAATTTGTTGTGGGGTTTGACCCATCATGTTTAATGCACCTTGATGGCATGATCCGCCGCCAACAATTACCGATCCAAACTCGCCATATCGCGCAAATCATTAACTCAGTTCTATAGGAGGCTTTGCTATGTCAAACAATCATTCATCTGAAGCGACTCACGCTAGAAAGGCCGACATTTTTTGCCGCGATGAGTCTCGCGTCGATTGGCATTCAAAAGCCTTATGGTTACTCAGAGAAAAGCGCGATCGCGCTGCAAAGCAAATTCCTGAGTGGGAAAAATTACGCCAATTAGGTTCTGAAATTAAACTGCATACCTTAAGTAACCTTGGCCAATATCTTGAGCAATTTGAAGCTAAATGCCTTGAAAATGGCGTGCAGGTTCATTGGGCTAAAGATGCCGCTGAGCATAATGAAATTGCCCATCGTATTTTGGCAAAGCACAATGTCAAAAAGCTGGTCAAATCAAAGTCAATGCTCACTGAAGAGTGTCATTTAAACCCGTACCTTGAAGAGCGCGGCATTGAAGTTATTGATACCGATTTAGGTGAGCGCATTATTCAGCTTGCCGGTATGCCGCCATCACATATTGTGGTGCCTGCTATTCACATGAAAAAAGAAGAAGTGGGTGAACTATTTCACCACAAGCTTGGCACCACTGCTGGTGAGTCTGATCCCACTTACCTGACCCGCGCAGCTCGCGCCCATTTAAGAGCGCAATTTTTATCTGCTGATGCGGCAATGACAGGGGTCAACATGGCCATTGCCGATCAAGGTGGCGTCATGGTGTGCACCAATGAAGGCAATGCTGATATGGGGGCAAACTTACCTGCGCTGCAATTGCATTCTATGGGCATTGATAAAGTCGTGCCCAATTTAGACAGTGCTGGGGTACTATTAAGAACCTTAGCTAGAAATGCCATTGGCCAACCTATTACCTCTTATTCGTCTTTCTACAACGCGCCAAAGCCAGATGGTGAGATGCACATTATTATTGTTGATAATGGCCGCAGCGCAATGATGCAAGACAGTATTTTAGCCGAGTCACTGAAGTGTATTCGTTGTGGTGGCTGTTTAAATACCTGCCCTGTGTATCGCCGCTCTGGTGGTTATAGCTATAACTACACCATCCCTGGCCCTATTGGGATTGCAGTAGGCGCGCAGCACGACAAAACGGACTCTATGCCTTGGGGATGTACTCTCTGTGGCAGTTGTAGCTTTGTCTGCCCAACACAAGTGCCGCTGGATAAAATTATTGCCCGCCACCGCCGCATTAAAGCCGAGCAAAACCGCTTACCTTATGGCAAAAAGCATTACATGCCATTAGTCGGTAAATTTATGAGTAGTACCATAGCGATGAACTGCTCAATGAGCGCGGCAAGAACATCATTACGTATTTTACCCCATAGCTTATTAAAGCCATTTTCTGGCGCTTGGGGTAAATACCGCGAATTACCACAGGCACCAAAGTCGAGCTTTGAAGCTTGGTTTAAACGTAATAGAGGCCAATAATATGTCCAGTAAAAATACCATTTTGGCAGCATTGCAAAAATCTGCCGTGGCAACAGCCACTATGCCAGTTATCGATATCCCATTACGAGATATGGACTTAGTCAGTGCATTTAACACTAACCTCAGCGCCGTTGCCGGTAAACTGATTCAACAAGGTGGTATTGCTGCCTTAAACAGCTATACCCATGAGCTGATCAGCCAAGGTAAACAAGTGTTATCAATGGTTGATGGCGTCAGCGGCAACCGTCAGCAGCCTGACACTGCCCATGCGATGCAAGACATTGACTTTACCGTACTGAAAGGCGAGATAGCAGTAGCTGAAAATGGCGCAATTTGGGTATCGTTACCCCAAAGCCATCGAGTGACGCCGTTTATCTGTGAAAACCTGATTATCACCATTGCTGCCGATGACATAGTACAAGACATGCATCAAGCGATAAAGTTAATTAATAGTGCTGTACCGTCATTTGGGGTGTTTATTGCAGGCCCTTCAAAGACAGCCGATATTGAGCAAGCCTTAGTCGTCGGTGCCCATGGGGCTTGTAGTTTAGATGTTTACTTAGTTTAAGTATCTATCGACAAACTACACCCTGTTTTTGGCTAGCAACAGTTCAGTTGCTAGCCAAATATAGAGGCTGACTTTGACAACATAAAATCTAAAAACAATTGTACTTTTAGTGGCTGATGACTGCGCTGATGGTATAACAGCGAAATACGCCGCGTCTCACCCTGCCACTGAGCTAGCACTGGCACTAACGCCCCAGATGCCACTTCTTGCTCAACAAACTTAGTGGGACCATACATGATCCCCGCTCCTGCTACAGTTGCTTTCACCGCGCCGTGAATATCCGATAAGGTCAGTTTTGCCGGGCCCTCATAGTAAAACTCCCCCAACTGTTTATGAATTAAAACCCAATTAAACAGCGGCCACATTTTTACTAAATTATGCTCAACTAGCTGCTTAGGATGGCTCACTGCTGCCGCTTTGTCTAAATAACTAGGCGCGGCAAACAAACCATAATGCAGCACCCCAAATAACTTAGACACCCAAGATGAATCTGGCTGCGCTCCGCCTACAATGGCGACATCAACACCTTCATCAATTAAATCAATGGTCTGGTTATTTTGGCTAATGTGCAATTGAATATCAGGATACGCGATAGAAAACTCGGTTATCGGTTCCATCAGCAACATCGAGGTAATAGAAATTGGCGTAGCTAAACGCAGGGTACCTTCGGGCTTCGCTTTCGATGGATGGTTTAGCACATCAAGTTGCGCTATCACCCCTTGATAGCGTTCAAACAATGCCCCGCCTTCTTCTGTTAAGCGAATTCGCCGAGTACTACGCATAATCAGCTGCGTATTAAGGTGGGCTTCAAGCTTCGAAATTTTGCGGCTTACGGTAGCCACAGGCATTTGCAGCTCTTTGGCCACTTGAGTAAAACTACCCGCATTGACTAAATGCACAAACAAATGGATTAGCGCAATCTCGGCACCGGCATTATTGGACATATCAACTCTCTGGTAGCGAAATAACTATTGTAATAAAAAGTCCCTCTGTCACCTAGTGGGTTATGGGCCTTATTGGGGAAATAATGAGAATCAGCAGCCTACTAATTTAGAACAAGGAAAAAACAATAAAAAAAACCTGCGCTTGTCTATTCAAAGGGATGCCACACTGCTGTTTCGGGCCATATATAATCTATTAGAAAACGCCACTAAATACGCAGGCGTTAATGCCGCCATTAACGTTGAGCTAACCGCCAACGGTTTTATCATTAGTGATAACGGCCCAGGTATTTGTGATAGCGAGAAAGACAAGGTGTTTCAGCCAAACAGGGAATGCAAACCAGTGAGCAGTTAAGTCAAATCACAACCAGTATTGGTGAACTTGCCACTTTCTCTAGCAGTATCGCTAGCGCCACAGAGCAGCAAAGCGCCGTTGCTGATGAAATCACCCGCAACTTGCATCAGATGTCGTCCTTTGCCAATGAAGGGCAAGAGCGCGCCGGAGAAACCGTTGAAGTCGCTGACGGGCTAACAGCGCTAGCAGGAGAGCTAAAAACCAAGATTAACTTCTTTAAAATTTAATCATTTGTTTGTAATAAAAGATTGTTAACTCAGGTCGTTATAAGGGGCATGAACGGTAAAGTTCATGCCCCTTTATTTGATAATGAGGTTACGATTAACTACCACTTTAATGACAGAACAGGTACAGAATGAAAAAACGCACCGTTATCGCACTACTTTCAACCCATGCACTCGTACTCGCCATTGGCTTTGGCGCGGGCATTTATACCTTACCTATTCTTACTGCACCAGATGCACCAAGTCGCGAGCAAGTGCAGTCAATTGACTCTGTGCAACGCTTTACAGGTCAATTCAGCCGTAAACTCAAAGATAGCGACGCATTGCATTGGGGCGAAGGCAAAGTGACCCTAGGCGATGAATTTATTGCACTGAATGGCAAGCTGTCACCAGGTCCTGACTTTAAACTGTATTTGGCCAAAGAGTTTGTAGAAACAGAAGCGGATTTTAACCGTTTAAAATCAACGATGGTGCAAGTTGCCGACATCAAAACCTTCAACAATTTCTTAGTGCCAATACCAAAAGAGGTGGATATCGCAACTTACAACACCATCATTATTTGGTGTGAAAGCTTTGGTCAGTTTATTACCGCAGCCCAGTACCAGTCTATTTAAGCGCTTTAAAAACGATAACTCATTCAACCTTTGTAAGCTTGCTTCCCTTATTTCACCCATCAGCTAATTTTAAACAATAAAAAACCCTGCACTAGGCAGGGTTTGATATTTTACAACTTAAAACACTTACTTATTTTTAGCTTCAGACTCGCTAATACGGTCTAAGTTTTCAGTGTTTTCAAGCCAAAGCGCATTAATGATGCCAAAAGCACAGGCCAGTAATACACCTAAAATCCAAGCGAAATACCACATAATGGCTCCTTAATTAATAAAGTGATGCTTTGTTCTTTTCAATGAAGTCGCGGTTTAAGCGACCAAACATCTTGTAGTAAGTCCAAATGGTGTAACTTAATACTGTCGGTACGAAAATAATCGCCGCCCAAGTCATCACATTAAGGGTCATTTCACTTGCGGTTGCATCCCACATCGTTAAGCTCACATTTGGATCAAGCGATGAAGGCATGACGAATGGGAACATTGATGCGCCACATGTCACGATAATGCCTGCAATAGCTAGTGAGCTAAATAAGAATGCAAAACCACTTCGGTTAAAGCGACTTGCTAGAATCACCAAGATTGGCATCAACAAACCTAATGCTGGGAACAGCATAGTCAGAGGATACTTGTCATAGTTAACTAACCATGCGCCTGCTTCTATAGCAACAGTTTTAGCCGTTGGATTAGAAGGACCAGCAGTATCGATTACTGAAGTAACCACATAACCGTCAATACCATTTACTAACCAAACACCCGCAGCAGCAAACAACACTGTCACTAACAAACCACACACTTGTGATGCTTTAGCAGCGCGAACACGTAGCTCACCTTCGGTTTTCATTTGTAACCATGAAGCACCTTGCATCATCATCATAAGTGCACTGATTAAGCCAGCTAATAAACCAAATGGGTTTAGTAGGCCTAGTAAGCCACCTTGATAAGTTGCACGTAGGTATTCATCGAACTCAAACGGTACACCTTGTAATAAGTTACCAAAAGCAACACCGATAACTAATGGAGGTACAAAACCACCGACAAACAAGGCCCAATCCCACGACTTACGCCATTTTGGGTCTTCAATTTTTGAGCGGTAATCAAAACCAACAGGGCGCAGGAATAAGGCGAATAACACCAACATCATTGCCACATAAAAACCCGAGAACGACACGGCATATACTGTTGGCCAAGCGGCAAATAACGCACCACCTGCAGTAATTAACCAAACTTGGTTACCATCCCAGTGAGGGGCAATCGAGTTAATCATGATACGGCGCTCAGTGTCGTCTTTACCAATAATTGGTAATAACGCACCCACACCCATATCAAAACCATCTGTCACAGCAAACCCAACTAGCAATACGCCAACCAGAGCCCACCAGATAAATCTTAGCATTTCATAATCAAACATAATCAGGTCCTCAGATTAAGCATCTTGGTTTTCAAAATGATATCTACCTGTCTTAAGGCATGATGGGCCAAGACGAGCAAACTTAAACATTAAGAACATTTCGATCACTAATAGTATTGAGTAGAACACAGTGATTGAAATGATACTGAACCATATATCACCTGGCGTTAGCGTTGATGCTGACATAAAGGTCGGTAAGACTTCTGAAATGGTCCAAGGTTGACGACCATACTCTGCCACAAACCAACCACATTCAATTGCAATCCAAGGTAGTGGCAAGCTGTATAGCGCTGCACGTAATACCCATGGTTTTTCTTCAATTTTATGACGGGTGCTTTGCCAGAATGCCGCAGCAAATACCAATAGCATAATCACGCCACACGCAACCATGATACGGAATGACCAGAACATAGGGGCAACGTTAGGAATAGAGTCTTTAGCGGCAGCTTTAATTTGCTCTTCTGTCGCATCGACTACATTTTCTGTGTAACGTTTTAGCAGTAGACCATAGCCTAAATCGCCTTTGGTCATTTCAAAATCAGCACGAATTTGCTCTGTTTCATTACCTGCGCGAAGTTGTTCTAGTAAAGAGTAAGCAATCATACCGTTACGGATACGAATTTCATGCTCGTCGATTAAGTCGATAATACCAGTCACTTGCTCATCTAAAGAACGCGTTGCAATGATCCCCATTACGTATGGGATCTTAATCGCGTAGTCAGTGTGCATGGTTTCTTGATTTGGGAAACCCACTGCAGTAAAGGCCGCTGGTGCTGGCTCAGTGTGCCATTCCGCTTCAATTGCCGCTAATTTAACGCGCTGTACTTCACCTACTTCATAGCCAGACTCATCGCCTAGTACCATTACCGATAGGATTGACGCCATACCAAAACTTGCAGCAATCGCAAACGAGCGACGGGCAAACGGTAAATCACGACCTTTAAGGATAAAGTAAGAACTAATTGCCAAGACGAACATCGCGCCGGCAACATAACCTGATGCGACTGTATGAACAAACTTAACTTGCGCAACAGGGTTGAACAGTACTTCAGCGAAGCTGGTCATTTCCATACGCATTGTTTCATAGTTAAACACTGACCCTACTGGGTTTTGCATCCAACCATTAGCAATCAGGATCCATAAAGCTGACATGTTAGAGCCGATAGCAACTAACCAAGTAACCGCTAAATGTTGACGCTTACTAAAGCGATCCCAACCGAAGAAGAACATACCCACTAAGGTAGATTCTAAGAAGAAAGCCATTAAGCCTTCAATCGCCAGTGGAGCACCAAAAATATCACCCACATAATGTGAGAAATACGCCCAGTTAGTACCGAACTGGAATTCCATTGCTAAACCGGTGGTAACACCTAAAGCAAAGTTAATTCCGAATAACTTACCCCAAAACTTAGTCATGTCTTTGTAGATTTGGTTATTAGTCATCACGTAAACGGATTCCATAATAGCCAAAATAAACGCTAGACCTAAGGTTAAAGGTACAAATATAAAGTGGTACATGGCTGTTAGCGCGAACTGTAACCGTGACAGTTCAACAACCTCTTCAATAATCATTGGCGACTCCTTACCCAGTACATCCAAATGTCATGTCGACTTCCTCAAAAACAAAAGTGTTATTGCAGGAAATAAATTTATTAATCTAAAGCAGCACCCAAAAAAACAGGTTAATGAATTGTTATTTTAAGACTACCGTAACTCAATTTCGTTTTTAGTTTATTTCGCCTTAGCACCACAATAGTGAGACGTTTATCACACCAAGATAGTAAAGGGTGACACAGCGCAAATAAACCAAGCCCACCAAAATCATAAAATCAGCAAAAACAGTTACTTATAAAAATAATTAATGGTGCACACCTCTATTTTATATCATCTAAATTTGATTCAAATCAATCAAACTTGCCACCCTTAATGGGTTTTCTGTGGGTTTTGGGCAATAGCGCAAACTACCAACTTTTATGTATTGACCAATACCCCAAATATTGCTAGGAATTTTTTTACATTTTTTTAATATAGTGTTCCCTAATCCATGTTTTGCTAATGAATTTAGCCTAAGTAACAAAATTAGATCAAAAAAAACCATGGGATATATATTTTAACCCTTACAGCTTTAATTTAAATAATTAAACCATTGAATATAAATAACAAATAAAAATAATAGTTCAAAAACAAAGCAGGAAGCCATACCTCATTCATTAGTTTTGCTAATGCGTTAGATTAATTTAACTCGTTTGAGAAAAACATCGGCAGGCTTTAATATTCGCCCCGTGTTGAGAGAAGGTCGATTGGACTTGAACAGAATGGATTTCAAGTTACATCCCCAACTCTACTAATTTGAAATTATTACTGAGTGGAGATTTAAAAGATGACTAAATTATTTGATCGCGTAATCAACAGCTACAAACGTATCTTTGTTGAAATGCACAAATCGTACTAAACGCTATTATGTTGTTGCTAGCATCAATACCTACAATTTAGGTGAGTGTTAGCAGCAATAAAACTAAAGACGCATTAAGTATGCAATTGCTTGCTAAATCCGTTGGACGTTTACCCTTGATGTTTTGTTAGCGCAAAACAGCTCTTGCAACATAGAGCAATAATCGGCCCTTTAGGATTAATATTCTAAGGGGCTTTTTATTGTCTAATTTAAAGTTTGCTTATCATTGGCGCTTGCAACAGAGTAATCAATGAATAGCCATAACCTCTAAGTTAGGACACATAAGTTAGGACACTACTGCTTATATAATCATATAATAATCTATATATTGCCCATTAGTTGCCCCCGCCCAATACTCGTTGGCGATGAATCCTAAAGAGATGACATATGCATGAACAAAAGCTAAGCCTTGTTATTGAAAGCGGCCACCCTGCCTATGAATGGGCAAAAAAGCAGTCTGACGCCGTCGGCGCTTTTGGTCACATAGGTACTCATATTGATTGTTACGATTCAGAGCCATTAGAAGCACAGTATGAAGTCGATGTCGTTGTTATAAATTGTACTCACGAAATGCCGTCAGTGGATGATTTAGAGCCTTTAGCGTTAGCAGACAAAGCATTGGTACTTTTTACCGCAAACATTGAGCAAAATGGTTACGGCACGCCAAACTATGGCGTTATGAATACTGCGCTAACCAGTGATGCTATTGAGCAAATTCTACTTAACGCGCCCGCCTTTATCGTTATTGACAGCTACGGAATAGGATCCCATGGTGATGAACACATAGGTTTTGATAAAAGATGCGAGTCGAAAGGCTGTTTCGTGATTGAAAATGTGAACTTATCTGCAGCAGTAACACACTCAATGGTAAAACTTAAAATAGCCTTTGATAAGGACTCTAAATCGACAGGAAAAAGGTGCGATATTAGCGCAATTTGCCGCTAACTATTTATAGTTTAATAATGCTATCTAACTAATTGTCTCGAATTAATTTCACCTAACAAATCGCATCTAACTATATGTCCCAAATTAATCCCACCTAATAAATTGCACCTAACTATTTGTCTCTAATTAATTCCACCTAACAGATTACGCCTAACCTACTGTATTTAAATGTTTTTATTTAACATTTTGCATCTAACTATTTGTCTCTAATTAATTCCACCTAACAGATTGCGCCTAACCTACTGTATTTAAATGTTTTTATTTAACATTCTGCATCTAACTATTTGTATTTAACTA
>NZ_JBFRKH010000060.1:0-4469 GCF_041469265.1 Shewanella sp. 10N.286.51.B2 | reverse complement strand
AACTATTTGTATTTAACTATGGGATTAATAAAGATCTCCTGTTTAAGCCAGATGCGCCCTTTCTGAACCTCGAAACTCCTTTGGGATTAACTGGTTTTTCACTGTCCCCGCTAAAAAGTACCAGCAGCGGACTTTCTGTTTGCCGTTCTCAATAGCTTTATGTATTTCAAAACCCTTAAGTGGCCAAAGTGACTGTTTGTTACTGGCTTCACTTTGACGAAATAAATGATATGTTATAACATTGCCTTTTTAATCCATCCTTGATAGGGCAAAGCACGTGAAAAAGCATTTTCTATATTCAATTATTGTCATTTCTAATGGTGCGTTAGCGCAAGATAGCAATAACCCAACCTCAGAAACTAATGATGATATTGAGCGCATTGAGGTAAATAGACTTTGGCAGCCTTACCGAGGCAACGTACCATTGATTGATACTCCCCAAGCAGTAGATAGAATTAATGCCGATACCATCAAAAACGAGGGCATTACTCGTTTCATGGACGCCTTGGACTTTTCGCCTAGTATCGTAAGGCAAAATAACTCTGGCGGTATGTTTGATAGCTTTGCTATTCGCGGTTTTTCGGGCGACGAAAATAACCCGACAGGTTACTTAGTAAATGGCTTTAACTCGCGAGGTTATAACGGCAACAGAAATACCGCCAATATTGAAACCATTGAAGTAATGAAAGGGCCAGGCTCAGCACTGTACGGACAAGGTGAACCGGGTGGCACGGTCAATATCATCACTAAAAAGCCGCAATTTGATGAACAAGGTTATATTCAGGGAACCTTAGGTAATTTCAATCAAAAACAAGTGGAATTTGATCACACCAAAGGCATTAGTGACGATGTTGCTTACCGCATCAATGGCTTTTACGAAGATTCAGATACCTTTCGTGACCATGTTGATATTGAAAGCTTGAATTTAAGCCCGTCACTTTTGTGGAATATCTCTGACGCCACCAGCTTAAGTTATGAAATGGAAATTCTACATCAAAGCAAGCCGTTAGATCGCGGTGTCTATGTATTAGATAATGATTTTGACGCTGTCGATACTGCCGCATTTTATGGTGATACCCGAGACGGAGCCCATAAAGTTGAAGCGCTAGGACACCAACTACTATTAAATCATCAGCTTAATAACTCGTGGCACTTATTAGCCGGTTTAGCTTATCGGGATTCATCCTTTAAAGGTCAATCTTCAGATGCTGAACTATCTGACGGCCGCCAGCTGATTTATAGCGACCCAAATACCTTATCAAGACAAAGAAGAGAGCGTGATTATCAGGCGCAAGACTTCTCGGCGCGTTTTGAAGTTAGCGGTGACGTAGAGCTTGGTGGCATGACCAATAATCTATTAATTGGGTTAGATTATTATAACTTCCAGCTAGATACTGATTATAGAGTGTGGCGAACCGCTTGGGGTTCAGGCGATGCGACATACTCAATCAACCCTAATAACCCTGATTACACTATGTATCAGCCTGAAACCACACCAACAACCTTAACCTTTGAAGAGCAAAAAGGCCTTGGTTTTTACGCCCAAGATTTAATTGAGTTGACTGATAAAGCCAAGCTGTTATTGGGCTTCAGAGTCGATAGCTTTAATCAGCACATTGTCAATAAACTGGATAATGAGTCTCAAGAGCAAGATCAAACTGAAGTATCTTCTCGTTTCGGTTTTGTCTATGAATTGGATGACAATATCAATATTTACACCAGCTACGCTGAAGGTTTCAGACCTAATCCTGGGCTTGATTCAGACAGAAATGCTTTTGACCCAGAACAAACTAAATCTTTCGAAGTCGGTCTTAAATGGCAAAATGTCGCTGACAGGTTCTCCGGTAGCCTTGCACTGTTTGATGCCAGCAAAACCAATATGTTAACAGCAGAGCCAGACACAGGGCTTTCTGCGACTTTAGGTGAGGTTGAAAGTCAGGGAGTTGAGTTTCAGCTGACCACCTTACTAACGGCTGATACCAGCATTGAGTTAGCCTACGCTTATACCGATGCAAGAACAGCAAACGATTTGATTGATAATGACTGGGGCGTGCCAATCCCTAAAGGTTCACGTTTAATCAACGTTGCAGAGCATGTCGGTCATGTGGCCCTAAGACATTATACTGACATTATGGGTAAAGAAGCTTATTTTGGCGCTACGGTCAATTACGTTGGCGACCGTCTAGGTGAAACCACATCACCTGATTATATTTTACCTGCATACACCTTAGTGAACCTATCCGCAGCGATAGAGTTAAGCAGCAAGTTTAGTGTAATGCTTGATGTGAATAACCTGTTTAATGAGCAATACTTTGAAAGCTCCTATCACAGGTTATGGACTATGCCGGGTGAGCCGATTAATTTCACCGCGAGTGTTAAGTATCAATTCTAATTTTCAGTATTAATTGCTGCTTGGGCTTGCTAATACGACTTCTGTTTAAGGTTTTCACTGCTCATTGACATCAGTCAACTCCGCGGTAAACCCCAAACTTCATTGTCTTAGCATCGCCACTAACGCTATTTGGATAGTTAAATTTGATAGCGTTAAACCTTGTCACTAGTCCCGACTGACAAGGGGCAAGTCCGCGGTGTAAACTCAAACTGCATTGTTTTAGTACCACAATGACATTAAGCGACCTTAGGGTCGCTTTTTTGTTGAGGATATCAGAGGTGAATCTATCAGTTGGGCTGAGTGGCTCAAGTGTCAAATATGAAGAATGCGTTACTCATTGGGCTTTTCACTAGGGTTAGCACAGTCATTACACAAGCATTGTAATTCTATTTGAGAGTTGAGCAGTTGAAAGTCCGCTTGTTGAATGCTCTCTTTTAAAGCCTCGATCACGCTGGCTTGAATGCCCTTCTCGGCCACTTTGCCGCAACTTTTACAAATCAAAAACTGCGGTACTTGGTGCTTGTGAGCGCAAGTGATGTGTGAACAAGCAAGGTACTTATTTTCAGATGATAGCTTATGCACTAAAGGCAGTTCACTGAGTATATCCAGCATACGATAAACAGACATCGGTGCTAATGATTCTTGGTGTGTCGCACGGTAAATATCAACGATTTCATAGGCTGATAAGGGTTTGCTAGAGTTAAGTAATACACCTAAAACATTCTTTCTTTTTGCCGTTAGCTTTACACCATTGTCGTGACATAGTTGTTCTGCTTTAGCAAAAATTTCAGTGTTATTAGAAGTAGGCATAGATAAGCTCAAGAGAAATCGTTATTGTTGTTATTATTTCTTGTCGGACTGACATTGTAAATGATAAAAAATAGAACATCTTAACAGCATTAAATAATTGCTATTTTTTGTGATTTTAAACCGTTTTTCGGCGCTTAGCTAATTTAGACCATTGGTTTCCTTTTTGTATTTCCAAACTTCGTTTGGATTAACGTCGTGGTTTTCCACCCACAGCTGATTTTGACCTGTGGATTTTATTCTGTATTTCCAAACTTCGTTTGGATTAATATCGTGGGTTTTCTGCCCACTGCTGATTTTGATATCTGGGTTTCAGCCTGTAATTCCAAACTCCGTTTGGATTAACGTCGTGGCGCTTCGCCCCTTCTTTTGCAAAGAGCAGAGTCAAGGGGGAAAGCGCACACATTTTACAAAAGAAGCCCTTAACAAACCCTCAGCGCCCTAACGAAAAATGCTGAAAAGCGCATGATTTTCGATGGGGATTGATCCAGCTTTTAACTTCGTTTGTAGACTGCTTCGGTCATTGTCGAAAAGCCCTAACGCTTCCGATAGGCCGTCCATGGCCTAACGAAAGCTAGCTTGGCATCCATGCCAAGCTCACGGTCTTTTCTCGATGACCTCAATTCATATTGAGTCTTTTAGCTGATTAGATTCTTGGTTTTTTTAGCTTTTTTAATTGCCACGAATACACTCAAATCGAAGAGATAATAATCCCGGTGTAGATGCAGCAGCGAGCTTCTGACTGCCAAGGATGGCAAGAATGTCATTATTTGTCTGGAACAAATTTGACCAAAACATGGCGAAGTTTCACTGTGTGAAACGCTCTGAGCGAGAGGCAAGGATGCCGAACTGGCCGTTTAACATGGATGTTATTTGTTTTGGCAGAGCTTACATGGAACTTTTGACTTATATAAAGAATGCAGCGTCTCGCAGTTGTATCTGCACATAAGGTCGCTTTTTCACATCTGACCCATAGGGATTTGGGAAATGTCATGATGATGTCGGGAACATCATTGACCATGTGATCGCGACATTTGTATATCCTATACATCACCTGCGGCAGGCAATGGATTAAATTGAAGTAATGGACTACCGTAACGGATCCAATATAAATGAAGTATAAAGTTGGTGGTCGTAAAACATTTTGCCCCAAAATGAGTTGGTGCTAGCAATGGGATAATCAGCATAACCTTACTTTTTCTAATCGATTATGACCGCCTTACTTGTCGTCCAAATGACTGGTTGCCTATACAGGTATAACTGATTTTCT
>NZ_JBFRKH010000059.1:0-35954 GCF_041469265.1 Shewanella sp. 10N.286.51.B2 | reverse complement strand
TATTAATATTTTTATATTAAATTAATATCTTTATATTAAATTTTTGAAATATATAAAAAGTACTTTTCTCTTCCTCCTCTATACCTCAATTAAGAGTGTGCAGTTATTATTTGAATTCGGGTTTTCAATGCTTAGCTAAACGTAATATATAATTTATTATTAGGCATGTTGCCATGATACATACCTTAAATAATCGCCATAAAATAATAGTTTCACTAATGCGCATCTAGTTAACCAAGAGATATTTAGCATTTAAGCCAGCCTAAGCGAAAAAATCCCTAGCTTAGATAGCTAGGGATTTTTTGTTGGTGAACTAACTCGTCTGCCTTTAACATTGAATGTTACAAATCGATTATACTCGTTCCCCTATGGCACAATTTTAAACGATGGGTTTGCTTGGGTTAGCGACTTAGCGAGTTTTTGAATTACTGTCTGATCGCCTTGTAAACTGGCTTGCTTGGTTTTCAGTAATTCCGCGATGCTCACCTGCTGTAAACTAAACTTATCAACATCTTCTTTGTTGATGGTAAAGGTTGCATCTGCAGCGCTCTTTTTAGTCACTTTGATGTTGTTGAGGTTACCGTTACTCATTTCAACATAGTAAGTTTCGTTAATATCAGGCAGTACGATATTCATGGTAAAGCTATTGTGTTGGGCAACACTGGCATCAACTTGCACTGCCAGATAATCTAAAATCATCCCCATGTCCATTTCACTGATCACATCAGCAGAATTGCCTTTTAACACTGTTTCTTGAATGCCATGGCGCAGTTCATAAGCACCACTTAAATACACGTTGCGCCAGCCCGCGCCTTCACTTTGATAGCCCAGTTGCTCGTAGGTATCAGCCAGTAAGTCGCGGCCTTGTTGTAGCTCAGGGCAAGCGGTTACGACCTTATTCATTGCCGTGGCAACAAAGTTATATTCGCCTTTGCTAAAGTCGCCCTGCGCTTTGGTTAACACCGCTTTACAGCCTCCCATGTACTCAACAAACTTAGCCGCTTCAGCTTGAGTTGGCAGTGGGTTAAGGTTTGCCGGATTCATATCAAAATAGCCAAGATACAAATTATATACTGCTCTGGCATTATGGCTATAGGTACCGTGGTATCCATTGGTATGCCATGCACTTTGAATGGTTTCTGGGATCAGGTTTTGGATCTCCCAGCCAATGTCTTGCATCACAACGCCGTTATTGGCTAAACGCAGCGACTGATTATGAACAAAACCATAGTTGTCTCGCTGCAGCTTAAGAAAATCATTTAAATCTTCATTGCCCCAAATCGGCGCTGAATGCGCAGCAAATAACACATCAGCTTCACCACCAAACTCAGTGATCACCTCATTAATTTTCTTTGACCACAGTAGCGCATCTCTGGTTTTCGCACCGCGTAAGGTGTAAATGTTATGCATGCCTTTATAGGTCAGCTCTGCAGCCCAAATGGCGTTCATGCTTGGAATATAGGCCACAGCTTCTGAGGTCGCCTCTGTGCCAGACGCATCCATGAAAATAAATTCAAGTCCATCAATAGTCCAAGACTCAATATCAGCTTTATGATTAGTTTCAATCGGTTTGACGTAGCTTAGCTCGCCTTTAGTGACCGCATTTGACAGCGCAGCATCAACAATACCGGTTTCACCAATTGGCAATACGGTGCCATATTGATAAGACACGCGGCGTGACATGGCATTACCCGCTAGCACGTTTTCATCAACAATTTCTTTGGTGATGTTTTTAGAGCCATAAGCCACCACATCAGGGAACATTTTTTGGATACCACGAGCGCCACCAAAATGATCACCATGGGAGTGAGAATAGATCATCGCAACCACAGGTAAATCGCCGTCTTCTGGTAAGTTGTTTAACGCAAAACGAAGCGATGCTTCAGCAGTCTCTGGGGTCGTTAATGGATCTAAAATAATCCAACCTGTTTCACCTCTAACCAGGCTCATATTGGCAAGGTCGGTGCCTCGTACTTGAAAGATTTTATCTGAGACTTGATACAAGCCTGCCGCCTCATGGTTCACTTGGCCTTGGCGCCATAATGATGGGTTCACCGTATCAGGGGTTTTACCTTCTAAAAATCGATAGTCATTCCAAATGATGGCTGCGGTAGTTTCATCAAATTCGGCGATTAAGCCTTTACGGGTTTCTTCAAAACCCTTGGTATTGTTAAAGTCTAAGGTTTTGGCAAAATCTTTATTGGCTGCAATAGTCGCTTTGGTGGCTGGCTTTCCTTGGTATTCGAATGTGGTAGTAAGCGCATGCTCATCGGTGCCTGCGCTATGGTCATGATCGTGTGCCACGACAGCTGAAGAACACACAGACAAGATCACTGTAGTAATAATTGATTTTTTCATAAACACCTCGGTTTAAAGTAAAGCCAGATATCAGTTTAAGGGGACTAAATATCATCAATAGGTGTATTATATATAAGCTGTGGCAATGATGAATAAGCTACAAATGATGTTAAATATAAGCCTGAATTATAATAAAGAGGCCGTAATATGGATTTAAATCTGCTAAACACCTTCATGAAAGTGTATGAATTACAGTCATACACTAAAGCTGCCGAGCATTTTAATATCAGTCAGGCGGCGGTGAGTATGCGTATAAAACAACTTGAAGCCGATATTGCTAATATGTTGTTTATCCGCAAAGGCCGCTCTATTGAGCCTACTGCCCATGCGAATTACATGATGACTAAACTCGCGCCAGCGTCAGATTTAGTTTATGAAGCCCTATTTAAAGTAGGCCATAAAATTTATGCCCCTGATTTATTGGTTTATGACTTAGCCAGCCTCGACATTGACGTGTATACCCCACCGCTGAATCAAGAGCAGATTTTTACTGATATCAGAAATCGAAAGGTCGACTTGGTATTAGACTTTGTCACCATTAACGACCCAAGCGTGGTGAGTGAAAAGGTATCTGAAGAAGAAGTGATGGTTGCCGTAAGACAAGATCATCCTCGGATTGTAGACTCAATCACTGAACAAGAGTTTTATAATGAGCGCCATGTATCCATCAATGTCAGGCGCGAAAAGTCGAACTTATTTATGCTATTAAGTGACGCGCCAAAACCCAGAGATATTGCTCATGAGGCCACTTCGCTAGTCTCGCAGCTTGCCTATGTTGCCCATACTGATGCCATATCCATCACCCCTAAACGACTTGCAGCGATTGCAACAAAGCTAGGCGTAAAGCTACTTGCTTGCCCAATGAAAATGAATAAAGCGCCCATCTCGATGCTTTATCATCGATCATTTTTACATAATGATGAGCATAAAAAATTAAGGCAAAAAGTGAAAAATAAAATTAGCCTTCGCAATTAAGGTTAAGCAACTGATTTTTTATTTGAATGTTGAGATAACAAGATAGTTACCCCCAAAAAATATGCTGCCCAATAATGTTAAGGACAACTAATGACCGTTTGTGTAAACACCACCAAATTAATCTGTTTTTTATTATTACTAACTAGTCAAAGCTATGGCTATGCCTCCTCGTTATTAGGTAATACAGCGCCTAAAAAAGTCAGCATTACAACTACATCATCAAGGACACCATAGATGATTCACCTCAGCCATTTAGTGGCAGCGTCATTTTACTAGAAAATGGTAAGCCACTGCTCAAGTTACAAAAAGGCAAAGAAATTACCCAAGGTTCTAGCTTTGTTATAGCATCTCTTTCTAAACAAATTACCGCCACTTTGATTCTGCAAGCTGTCGATGCTGGTCAGCTAGACTTAAAGGGTTCACTGAATAGTTATCTTTTTGATGAGGCTGCCCCTAATCAACCCAAACAGCACAACAGTATTGAGTCGAGCTCAATCGAAAAAACTCATTTTGATCCTAAACGATATAACGAAACAATTACCATACATCACCTCCTTAGTCACACCTCTGGAGTTGACAAGTTAGGCCAGCCCAATAAATTTGAACCTGGCAGTCAATTTCAATACTCTAACTTTGGTTATTCTCTTTTAGGGCAACTACTCGAACAGGTAAACCAACAATCATTTGCTCAACAGATTGTGCAGTTTTCACAAAATAATAAGCTAGACGAGCTTTATGCAGAAGTGGGCAGTATTGATAGTATTCGACGAAAAGTGACTTCACTGGCTGTCGGCCTAAATGAATCAGATGTTCTTACAGCTACAGATTTAGTGATTGACGAAGCACTTCTCCCTGCAGGAGGGTTAATTGCATCCACAAAAGCTTTTGCCTCATTTCAGCATAAATTACATTCTGGTAAGTTTATCAGCCCAAAAAGTTATGGGCTTATGACACAGTCTCATACCAAGATTAAATTTTTATGGCCGGACATGAGTTATGGCTACGGGCTTAGGATCAATAAAGAAGATGGCATTTTAGAGTACAGCCATACTGGCTACTTATCTGGCTACATGTCTATGTCACTCCACTACCCAGAATATAATGTAGATTTG
This sequence comes from Shewanella sp. 10N.286.51.B2, assembly GCF_041469265.1. Taxonomy (NCBI): domain Bacteria; kingdom Pseudomonadati; phylum Pseudomonadota; class Gammaproteobacteria; order Alteromonadales; family Shewanellaceae; genus Shewanella; species Shewanella sp. 10N.286.51.B2. The sequence goes on along the minus strand of NZ_JBFRKH010000059.1, from coordinate 31,509 downwards.
GTCATGTTAGAAAACATATCCTTAAATCTAAATGATCTCAGCCGCGTCTTCGAGCTTCACACCCAGATACGACAAGCTATTCGTCACAATTTATCCCTCAACAAACGATAACGCCTCTGTAAACATTAACTCCCCAGTAAATAAAGTGAAGCGCTCAAAATTAACTCCTCAATATTAACCAGCCAAGTAGCATGGCTGGTTAATCTTTTAAGCAGACAAGCGCTGCAAAAGCTAAGCAAAAAAACTTTAGTAACAGAAATTTAGTAAAAAAGTTTAGTAAAAAACTAGCTCAAGCTTTTAGCCAAGTCCTCAATCGCATTCAGCGCATTAGATAACTGCGCATTTGATAAGTATGGTGCGGGGCCAAAGCGTAACTGATTGCCGCGACTGTCACATAAAACGCCTTGTTTCCCCAGCGCCACAACCCACTGATTGGCTTTGGCGGTGGTTAAAGACAAAAATCCAGCATTATCAATGATGTTATGTGACGGCAAAGCTAAAACGTCACGGCTTAAGCCCATAGTTTCAATCCCTTGCCATAAAACGCTAATTTGTTGCTGACTTATCGCCCTCAGCTTGATGTCAGTAAGCTTATGTTGCTCAAAAAAATCAAACACTTCAGCGGCGCGGTAATGGCTGGCGGGATCATAAGTCGAGCCTGCAAAAGCGCTTTGACCCGGGCCATAACCCACTTTCCCCGGTACGTGATCAAGTACCTCAAATTCCGCATACCAGCCAGTGATAATCGGGCTGCCCTGATAATCTGCAGGAATGCGCAGCATGCAATTGCCTTCACCTGCCTGACAATATTTGTAGCCACCAGCCACGATAAATGCCGATGTGAGCTGCCAAGCATCGAGATTAAATGGCACTACATTAAGGGCATGATAGGCATCAACCAAACAAGGGATGTTTAAATCTTGTGCCGCTTTTGCCACCAAGCCAACGTCGTTAAATATCTCACTGGTGCCAAAAAATACTGCTGATAACATTACGGCATCGGTATCGCTATCAAGCTTGTTGATGATGCGCTCAGCTAAAGTGTCACTTGGCTGCACCTCAACCACTTCAATATTAACATTGATGTCTTTTAAACGGCTCAGCTGACGCCTCAAGGAGTGAAATTCACCATCTGTGGTGACAATCTTAATCGGGCGTTTAAGGGGCTGTTTAAAGCAGTGTAAATCGGACAAAAAGCGTAAGATCAGTTCATGGGTTGAAGCGCCTAAGGCAATTTGCGCTTGTGGCTCGCCCAGTAAACCACGGTAAAAGTCACGTACTCGGTCGGCTTTTTCAAAGGCTAATGACCATTTTTCATCTATGTGTTTTGCGGCATCATCAAAGCACTTTACTAAGCCCTGCTTTGCTACATCAGGCCAGGCTTGATGAGAGTGGCCCGACAATAAAATACGCTCGCTCACCTTAAAGCTTTGATAGTGAGTTTGTAGTGTTAGCGCAAAATCCTGATCCATGCTTGCTCTCCAAAACCGATTATTTTTATTGGTAATCTTGTGTTATTTGTAACTGATACTATTACTGATATCGCTACTGATATTGCTGCCCGCGCTCGTACTTGTGCTAGCAGGGTTGTAAATATAGTAGTAAACCCGTAATCAAATTTACAGATGGGTGCGTAACTCAAACAGCTCAGGGAAAAAGCTAATATCCAGAGCTTTTTTCAAGAAGCCCACCCCAGATGAGCCGCCCGTACCCATTTTATTGCCAATTATGCGCTGCACGGTATACATATGCTTAAAGCGCCACTGCTGAAAACTGTCTTCGATATCAATTAACTTTTCGGCGAGTTCATACAGTTGAAAGTGCTCGTCGGCATTTTGGTAGACGTTTAGCCATGCATTTAACACTGAATCATTACGCTCATAGGGCTGGCTAAAATCACGATTTAACTGCAATGCTTCAATATGTAAACCACGCTCATGCAATACTTTTAAAGTGACATCATACAAACTAGGCGCTTCGAGAATTTGCGTTAACTCTTGATGCACCACAGGATCGCTTTCATGCACTTTTAGTAAAGAGGCGTTCTTGTTACCCAATAAAAACTCCAACTTACGATAACCATAAGACTGAAATCCCGATGAGTGGCCTAAAGAATCTCGAAATTTAAGGTAATCCACAGGGGTAAGTGTTGAAAGAATATTCCACGACTGAGTTAACTGGTTAAAAATCTGTTTGACCCGAGAAATCACTTTAAAAGCATGACCAAAATCGCCCTGCTGGATATTGGTAATCGCCACACTGAGTTCATGCCCTGCTAGCTTTAGCCACAATTCACTGGATTGATGGATAACAATAAACAACATCTCATCATGTTGATCTGATAATGGCTGCTGCGCCGACAACACTTGATTTAACTGTAGATAATCGCCATAGGACATAACATCTTTAAAGTCGGTGTGAATATCCTCTTCCATCGCCCGATAGTTACTGTGGGGACAACTCATGTTTATCGCTCCGGTTATTATTTTTATGCCTCAAAAACGATTTATTTAATCACGAACACTGCCTCAAGTCAGTGAGGACTGAATATTAACGTCATGCCTTACTGTACGCCTGAGTTAACACTGACGTTACAAGTGCCGATAACAAAACTGACAGCTCAACCGATAACTAAACCAACAGCCATTGTCCAAAAGCCAGTTAATTGATCAAAAAAACAGAGATGATTAACTGAATCAATCTTGACAAAGCACACATAACACACATATCTTTACAGTATAAAGTTTACACCGTAAGGATTGCTTTTTAACTTTGCCTTACTCGTTCGAGCCTTATCTGTTCAAAGGGACACAAGGGATTTATACCGCAAGTCGATATAACAAATTGATACTAACAATGGAGCTGAAACCACAATGACAGATTTTGATGCGATTGTAATTGGAGCAGGGAACGCTGGCTTAACCGCAGCAACCACCTTGCAAAGAGGCGGAGCAAGAACATTATTGCTCGAACGCCATAATATTCCTGGAGGTTGTGCCACCTCTTTTGTGCGCGGTAATTTTGAATTTGAAGTGGCTCTGCACCAACTTAGCGGCATGGGCACTGAGCAAAATCCGTTTATCATGCGTCAAATATTCACTGAACTGGGCATCATGGATCAACTTGATGTGGTTGAAGAGCGCGAGCTATATCGCTTTGTGATGCCATCAGCTAACGGCGCTAAGCCTGAAATTGATATTACTTTGCCAGCACATTGGAAAGCGCTGGGTAAAACACTAGTGAGTCACTATCCAGAAGAAGCAGACAATATTGGCCAGTTTTTAGATTTATGTGCAGGCCTTGCCATGGAATGCTTTATGGTCATGCCTAAAGTAAGGCATTCAAATGATGAAGCAGTTTTAAAAGCAAGCTGCCCGTTATTTGTGAAGTACGGCTTAAGGCCAGCCAAAGAATTACTGGATCAATTTTTTACCAATAAAGATCTTAAAGCCGTTATCGCCGCCTACTGGTGCTATCTGGGTTTACCGCCAAAAGACTTCCCGTTTCGTGACTTGGCAGTGATGCTATATGCCTACGCATCATTCAAACCTTGTCATATTAAAGGCGGCTCACAAGCTATTTCTAGCGCCTTATTGGAATCATTCCTTAATGCGGGTGGTGAGGTTCGTTTTAACTGCGGCGCTGACAAAATTATTACTGATAAAAACCAAGTTGTTGGGGTTAAAACTGAGCACAATGAGATATTTACTTGTAAGCAAGTTATCTCCAATACCAGCCCATTACACACCTTCAATGAACTGCTGGATATCCCAACGCCGAAACAAGCCGCATTTGATATGAAGTCGCGCCGTATTGGCACCTCTGCTTTTGTGCTTTACCTAGGGTTAGATTGCTCCCCAAGTGATATCGGCGTGACTGCGGCATCCAACTTTATTATTGATGATCGAGATGAAGAAGTGGCTCATGAGATCATGCAATCGTTAACGCCGCCAAAACACACCATGATGACCTGCTATAACCATGATGATCCCAGTTTTGCCCCGCAAGGTAAGTCGGCATTATCTTTACTTTGTTTGCAGTATGGCGAACCTTGGCAAGCACTCAGCCCTGAAGATTATGCTCGTACCAAATACCAGTTTGCAGAAAAACTCCTTGATCACGCCGAGCGAGTATTTCCTCACATTCGTGAGCATATTGAAGAAGTAGAAGTGGCCACCCCATTAACCATGATGCGTTACTTAAATACCCCCCATGGGGCGATATATGGTTTCCAGCAAAACACCCAAGATGCCAATATATTTCGTCGCCGCGTCAGTGAAGTAGCCGGTCTCAACTTAGCAGGTTGCTGGAATGGCATGGGCGGCTTCCAGCCAACCTATATGGTCGGTCAAAGCACCGCCAAAGAAGTACTAAAGCAATTATCAAAGCCTAAAGCGGCCTCGCAACCACAACAGGAGTTATCACATGCCTAATTCAGTCATCGAAAAAGAACAACGCCCCGTGGTGAATATTTTGCATGCGGTCGACGGTTACAATGAAGCGCTAGCACACCAAAAAAACTTGTATCAGGCAGGCACCGACTTTAACGAACAAAAAGGCAATGTGGCCCAAACTATCGCTCGGTTACATCCTAAAAGATTAAAGCTCACTGTCAGTGAGGTGATTGTCGATACCCCAAGCACAGTCACCTTGCGCTTAACCTCAAACACCCAAACCCTGCCGCCATTTCAGGCAGGCCAATATATTAATTTATTTGTCGATATTAACGGCACTAAAACCGCTAGACCTTACGCCATATCCTCAGCGCCCCAGCAGCGAGAATATTATGATTTAACCATCAAACGGGTTGAGGGTGGCTTTGTATCTAACTATTTACTAGATCAAGTGAAAACAGGCGATAGCTTTGAAAGCACAGGTCCCATGGGCACCTTTTACCATAACCCGCTATTTCACGGTGATGACTTAGTCTTCATTGCAGGCGGTTCAGGCATTGCCCCAGCCAGAAGTATGATCAAAGACATTGTTGCCAACACCTTAGTTGAGCGTAAGAAAAACCAAAAGCTGCATCTTATCTATACCAGCAGTTATCAAGCTGATGTGATTTTTGATGAAGAATTAAAGCAACTTGAAAAAGAGCATGATTTTTTGCGCATCAGTTGGATCATTACCCGTCCCAACGAGCAATACCAAGGGATGACAGGACGGATTAATGTTGAGCGGCTGACACAATTGTTAGGGGATGACGCTGAAAAATTATCACAGAAGATGTTCTATGTATGCGGGCCTACCAGCTTTCATGACCACTGCGCTGAGCAACTCAGGCTACTTAACGTCAAAGCCAGACGAGTACGAATAGAATGTAATGGCCCGCCTAAAAACCCACAAAACTTAGCGGGATGGCCGAGCAATGTTAACGCCTCAGATGTGATTAAGGTGACGATTAAAGGCCAAGGCAGTTTTGAAGCCAGAGTGGATGAGCCATTACTCAACAGCATGGAGCGTTATGGCTTTAGCGCCGAGAATGCCTGCCGCTCTGGTGAATGCAGCTTATGTCGAGTGAAGGTGTTAAACGGCGCGGTATTTAACCCCGCAGAAGCAAAGCTACGCTCAACAGATGAAGCTTATGGCTGGTGTCATTCTTGTGTGGCTTTTCCCTTAAGCGACATTGAAATTATGATTTAAGCTTGAAATAAACCGAGCTGGCGTCAGCTAAATATTGTTTTAAGTTAACCCCTTGCGGTAACTGAATATGGCCTTCGGTCATAAGTGCCGCCATGCCGTGTACCATAGCCCAAGCGCCAATTGCTTGGGCTTTTACTTTTTGGTTGTCTTCATTTTGTAAGGCAAAGGCGGAGCGAAGCAAATTAAATGGTCGTCTTAGTTGCTCATTTTCATTATGACTATTCTCACTATGGTTATTTTGTTCAGTCGACGAACTTGTCTTTAATGCTGGCGTTTTCATTGCTGAAGCCTCAACTTGACCAAGCATCAAACGGTATAGTTGTGGATTCGCGATGGCAAACTCTAAGTAGCTCACCCCATAAGCCAACACTAACTCTCCCGCTACCGCAGCATCATTTTTATCTAGATGTGCCGTGCAGTGTTCCATCGCATCAGCCATGAGTACAAAACCAGACTCAATAATATGACTCAGCAATTGTTTTTTGTTTTTGAAATGCGCATAAGGTGCCATATGAGAAACACCCACTTCAGCCGCTATCGCCCGCAGTGACAAGGCATTAGCGCCATCGCGTTGCAAGATAGTATTGGCTGCAGCAATCAAAGACGCCTTTAAGTCACCGTGATGATATTGTTTATCACTCATAAAACTCATACACCTTAAGTCTAATATGTTAATTATTATAATGAGGGCAACGTGAGAAATCATTAGAAATATATAATAAATCCAATATCTTGCTTTAAATTAGATGACGAGTTTTACAATAATGCTTGTACCCAATAGCCAAAAAGCCTATTTAACGATTAGCGCCACTGTCACGCAGTAGTCTTTATTCCCCCTCAACAATCCGCTGACCCTTTTTTGAGATAGCAAATCCGCCAAACAACATAGGCTCTTTAAAATAACGACAATGTTATAAATTGATTTAAAATAGAACGTTAGCCTAAGACTTAAAGTGCATTAGGCTTGTCACGCCTCTTTTATTGCTTAATCGTTAAGGTTAATCATCATCCTGAAAGCGATCGGCAATTTTAATAAACTCTTCTTGAAGCGCATCAAAGGCATCTGCTATATGTGGGTCGAAATGACAGCCGCGGCCTTCTTTGATTATGCTTGTAGCCTGTTCGTGTGTAAAAGGCGGCTTGTAAACTCGACGACAAATAAGTGCATCATAACAATCGGCAATGGCCATAATCCGTGCCGACAAGGGAATATCTTCTTCAGCTAAACCTTCTGGATAGCCGCTGCCATCCCAACGCTCATGGTGACTATAAGCTATCTCTTTGGCGATACTTAAATAGCTTGAATTTCCGTATTCATTTTCAGCACTTTCCATTGCTGATTTACCATATTCGGCATGCTTTTTCATTTCACTCCATTCGCCTGCATCAAGCTTGCCTGGCTTTAGTAAAACGGCATCCGGAACCCCCACTTTACCAATATCGTGTAACGGCGCTGATTTAAACAATAGGTCAATGTAAGCATCATCAATACTCGCAGAATAAGGTGAGTTTTCTCTTAAATATTCAGCTAAGGCTTTAACGTAATATTGAGTGCGACGAATATGTTTACCGGTTTCATTATCACGAGTTTCTGCTAGCGAGGCCATACAGTAAATAGCAACATCTTGGGTTCGAGATATTTCAGCCGTTCGCTCAAGCACTTTGGCTTCTAAGTCATGGTTTTGCTCTGCCAGAGCTCTATTTGCCGAAGTTAAGGCCAAATGGGTTTTAACTCGAGCTCGAATAATGGGAAGGCTAAAAGGTTTGGTGATGTAATCAACAGCACCCAATTCAAAGCCCAATATTTCTTCTTCTATTTCAGCCTTTACCGTCAAAAAAATTATCGGTATGTTGCTAGTGTCAGGGTTACTTTTTAACTTTTTACATACCTCATAGCCGTCTAATCCAGGCATCAAAATATCCAGTAACACTAAATCAGGCATAAAGCCTTGGGCGATACGCTCCAGTGCTTGTTCGCCACTTTTCGCCACAGAAACATGGTATTTACTCCCCAAAACCTCGATCAATACACTAATGTAAAATGCTTCATCATCAACAATTAATATTTTATCTTTAAGATATGGTGACATGTTCAGTTTCCTGTTCAGTTTCCTGTTCTGCTTGGGCTATGACTTGGGCGATTAATTCTCTAGCATTATCAAACTCAAATTCATTGACCTGCTCGATAAGTTTCTCAATCAGATGACTATCGACCTCGCCATCGAGGGCTAATATGTTTTCTTTAGCTTGCGGATTTCCAGCTGCTAATAGCTCATCAAGCGGTGATAAAACCCTGCTTAAATTGGCTGATACTTTAAACGGCTGTCTTATGTCAGTGCTATTACTTACGGATTGATTAATCCATTGGCATTGCTCAAGCCCTGCGATTAATACCGTAAGACTATCGGTAAAAGCTTGCCACTCAGGGACATCAAAGGGGGATGGGTGACTATGCAGTTGGCTTTCTAGATTAGCCGACGCCTGCTCTAGTTGTTTAGCGCCAATATTGCCAGCAACACCTCTTAAAGTATGAACGGCTCGTATGGTTGATTTTAAATCGTCAGCATCTTGATAACTCTGCAACAAGTGCAACTGATCTTTGTGACGCTGATAAAACTCACCAATAAGTTGCGCATAAAGCTGTTGGTTGCCCCCTAATCGCTTAATACCCCAGTGCACATCAACTCCCTCTATGGGGGCAAGCGACATATTTTGCTGCCCCTGAACTTTCTGGCTTTGTTTATGGGTAAGGTAGGGGCTAAGGGCTAAATAAAGCTGATCGGGCTCAACGGGTTTAGCCAGGTGAGCGTTCATCCCAACTTGTAAGCACTTATCGCGATCCCCTTTCATCGCATGGGCGGTCATCGCAATAATCGGGAGTTGTTTTTTATCAAAACGACTGCGGAGGATTTCGGTGGCTTCGAAACCATCCATAATCGGCATTTGTACATCCATCAAAACAACATCAAATGTCTGCTCATCAACCATTTCTATTGCTTGCTTACCATTGTCGGCTACTGCTGAGGTTAACCCCATACGCTGTAAAAATTCAGTAGCGACCTGTTGATTAATCGATTGATCTTCTACCAATAACACATGGCCCTCTAACTGCTCAATCGTATTCTTCTCTGTTGCTGGCCCCATGGGCTGCGAAGGCTCAAAGATTTTCATCAAGGTATCAAATAGCACTGACGCATTAAGCGGTTTAATTAAAAATGCATCCAGCAAATCATTTTCCACCTCATTCATCACATCTTCACGCCCGTAAGCGGTAATTAAGATTATTGACGGTTGCTTACGCAGCGGTAAGTATTTAATGCTTCGGCTAGCCTCAATGCCATTCATTTTTGGCATCTGCCAATCCATTAACACTAATTGATATGGCCGCTCATCTTCCATATTGTTGATCACGCTAAGCATTTCAATCGCTTGCGCACCACTGACTGCGGTCTCAACTTCAAAGGAAAATGACTCCAGCAGCTCTTTTAAAATTTCTCTGGCATTGTCATTATCATCAACCACAAGCACTCTCATCCCTTTAAGGGAAGCACATTCCGTAATGACTGATTTTCGACTAGAAGTGACTTTAGGCACTGCAAGATTAAGCCTAAAGCTAAAGGTGCTACCTTGATCGGGTTGACTGGTTGCAGAAATATCACCTTGCATTAATTCAACTAATTGCTTACTGATGCTCAAGCCTAAACCAGTACCACCATGGAGCCGAGTAATACTGCCATCAGCCTGAGTGAAGGCATTGAAAATACTAGTTAAATTAGCTGGTTCAATCCCTATACCTGTGTCTTTAACTGAAAATTCTATGGCTACTTGCTCGTCTGTTTGCGACAGCATTTTAGTACGCAGCAATACCTCACCTTTTTCGGTAAACTTTATCGCATTTTGGGTTAGGTTTATTAGCACTTGCTCAATGCGTAACGCATCACCAATAATTGTTTCTGGTATTTTAGGGTCTAACTCAAACTGCAGCTCAATGCCTTTATCGACGGCTTTTATCCCCAATAGGTTGGCAATGTTAGTAAATACTTCATGTAAGAGAAACTCGCTCTGTTCAATTTCGAGTTTACCCGCCTCTACTTTTGAAAAATCGAGTATGTCATTAATAATCCCCAACAAACTTAAAGACGCTCGTCTTATTTTTTCAGAATAATCCTGTTGTTTATGATTTAATTCTGTCCCTTGCAATAAATGCGTCATACCAATAATGGCATTCATGGGGGTGCGAATTTCATGGGACATATTGGCAAGAAACTGACTTTTAAAAGCGCTAGCCTGTAATGCATCACGCTTTGCCTCCTCAAGTTTTTTACTACTTTGTGTTAATTTAAGCCTTGCTTTATTAAGCTTTCTATTCCAAACAAGGGTATACAGTATCATTGGCAACAATATGCCACAGGTAATTAAGATAGCCCGCCAAATCTGATAATGATTATCCTGATGTTCAAACTGCACAGAAAACCACTTATTTTCGATAGCTTGCCGTTGCTGAGGGTCAATTCTCGCAATCGCGAGATTGACAATTTCCAACAATTCAGGCCAATCTTTGCGAATACCGATTGATTGTTTAAAGGTATAAGGCGTGGTTGCGGTCACTTTTACATTACGAATACCGAGTTCTTCTAATGTCCAAGATGAGGCATTTAAATTACCAATATAGCCATCAATTTCACCAGCGCTTAGTGCAATCAGTGCCTCTTTATTGGATGAAAATGGTACTAAATTAAATTGTGGATAATCATGTTTTAATGTCTCTTCGATGGCATAGCCTTTAACCACACCGACTTGCTTATTATCAAGATCATCAAGACTGGTCACAAAACGGGTATCTTGATGAACTAACACCATATATGGACTTTCCAAATAAGGGGTAGAAAACAGCATCACCTCGCGCCGTTCAGGTGTGGGGGTTACAGCAGGTAAAATATCTAGCTCTCCAGCGGAAAACTCTGCCAACACTTGGGACCAGGGTTTGTTAACAGGGGAAATAAACTCTGCACCAATTAAATTTGTCAATCTGGACATCACATCTGCCGACATCCCAGAATAAACACCGTTATCATCAATAAATTCAAAAGGCGGCCAGCTGTTATCAACTCCTAGTCGCCAAGTGGGATGAGCCTCCAACCATGCATGCTGTTTTTGAGTAAAAATAAGTGGACTGCTAATTTTACTGTCTTGATTAATCCAATCAGTATGTATCTGCTGGCGTCTTGACACACTTATCGAATCGAGGGCTTTATTGAGAATGCCAAGCAAGGGCTCCCATTCAGGATCTTTATAAATGGCAAATCTTTGATGAGCGGGCGCAAACATAGGATCGCCACTAAAGGTTAAATTAGTCAGCTGCAAACTATCCATAAGCCAAGTGACAACCGCTTGATTGCCAATATACGCATCAACTGTACCGAAAGAGACCGCTTTCAATGCCTCTTCAGTTGTTGAAAAGGTCATTAGATTAATCTCGGGATGATTATTGCTAATTTCATCGACTAAATAAAAGCCTTTCTCTAATGCTAATCTCTTGCCATACAATTCTGTCAATTTGGAATATTGTTGTGCGCCAGTTTTAGAAACAATCACCTTAATCGCACTAAAATAAGGCGCACTAAACCACAGGTTTTTGGCACGGTCTGGTTTTTTTACTAATGTTGCACCTAGTTTTAAATTTCCAGAACTAACCGCAGAAAGCATATCTTGGAAACTACCAAACACTCGAGTGTCAAAGCTCACTCCTAACTGCTTTTCAAAAAGGGTTAAATAGTCATGTAAAATTCCCGAGTGCTCACCATTAGGGTCGATAAAATCTACCGGCGGCCAACGACCGTCTACGCCAATAGGAATAATCGGATGAGCAGCTAGCCATGCTTTTTCTTCTTCTGTAAGGGTAATAATTGGCTGTGTCACTAATAACGGTTCAGCTAAATTTTGATACTCCCAATGAAAACCACTCCACTTAGCAGATATCGCATCTTTTTTCTTATTATCTATTTGTTGTATGCCTGTATCTATTGTTTGCAGTAATTCAACGTTTCCCTTCTTCACTGCTGCGCGAAAAGGATGTGAATATAATGCGGATTCAATGGTTTTGAATTTAGTCGTTGCAGGTGTTTGTTTTAAATAGGTGTCAAGGTAAAGCGGCTGGCAGATAAACAGGCTTATTTCGCCATTAATTGCAGCATCAAATAATGCTTTATAGCCTTTGAAAGTCCTGATGTCGGCATTGGGGAAATATTTTTTTAGCCAATTATGATGAAAACTATTATGGGTAACACCAATAGGGTATTGTGGTATTTGTTTTATAAATTCAATGCCTTGCTCTGCAGTATTGGCATATAAGAAATATTCACTATGTAACAGTGGCGCAGAAAAAGACATACTTTTAGCGCGTTTTTCATTTTGAAATACCCCAGCCAACAAATCGACTTTATTCTGCGCTAACCAAGTTTGCCCTTCTGCATTAGAGCCTGGTACAAATTCAACGGCTTTACCTGTGATTTGCGACCAAGTACGCCAATAATCAATTAAAATACCAGCAGCTTGGCCTTTGTCATTAAGATATTGCAACGGAGTGCTATCAGTTCGGTAAGCAATACGCACTACTTGCTCATCATTAGGAATTGCTTCAGCTGCTGCCGTAAGGTGACAGAAAAAAGGACAAAAAAAACCGAGGAATAGGCAAGCTAACCTCAATTTTATTGCAAAGTGGCTTACTAAAAGTAGACGAGGCATCCTTGTGAAGCGACTCATGCTAACTCCCTGTATGAGCTTAAAATAATAAATTCCTTATGTGCTTACCTGCACTGAATTAATCTTAGCACTCAAATGGCCAGATGCAATTTTGGCGATAAAATTTCAGCATCAAAACAGTAATTAATAATTCATTTTTAAATCCTTTTATTATTTATTGAAAACAAGTCAACCTAGAGAAAGTTCGTCCCTGAAAAATGACATACCCACCAATGTAAAGCACATAATAACTCCGCAAGTCATTAATGCTATTGACCAACGCAGCCCAAAAAGTACAACGAGACGGTTAGCCAAATAAATTAATACCTTGCGTCAACTCATCATGTGTACGGGGGGAGTAATTTAAAATGAGTTATTTAAGGTTTTGTCCCCTAACTAAGATTAATAACTAAAATCAAACATGTACAACTGAATAGCATTTTAGCTTTAGCAATTAAGCGTTATAATGACGCAGATATTAACTCAGCAGTTACGGACGGATTATACGCCTTTTATTAATTCGCTTTTTCTTAGATAAAACCAAGTAGAACAGCCCCATGAGCCCAGAACGTTTAGCCCGAATAAATCAGATGCTTGATAATCGCCAAGTCGACCTGACAGTTTGCCTCGATAAAGTCCATAAATCGCAAAATATTGCAGCCGTGGTGCGCACCGCTGATAGCGTTGGCATCCATCAAATTCATGCGGTTATGCCCGATAACAGCCTTTGGGTTTCAGGCAATACTGCATCTGGTAGTCAGCAGTGGGTTAATACCGTCAATCACCGCAATTTTGATGATGCAAATAAGCTATTTAAAGCGCAAAAAATGCAGGTGTTAGCCACCACATTTTCAGACACTGCGGTAGATTTTCGCGAAATCGATTATACCCGTCCAACCGCCATCATCATGGGTAACGAGCGTGATGGTGTCAGCCCTGAAGCCATCGAAGCCGCCGATCAACATATCATCATCCCTATGATTGGCATGGTGCAATCACTGAATGTATCAGTCGCTGCAGCCTTAGTCATGTATGAAGCCCAGCGTCAACGCCAACAAGCTAATATGTACGGTAGCCGCCAGCTTGATCACAGCTACTGCCAAACCATGTTATTTGAACAAGGTCACCCAATATTCGCCAAGGCCTGCCGTAGAAAAAACATCCCATACCCAGCTATCGATCTGCAAGGGCAAATTGATGCTAGCGATGAATGGTGGCAGCGCATGCGCGCGCCAGATCCACAAGCTGAGCTCGGTTAACATTAACCTTTACTGATATTAAACAAGATAAGAATATCCTCAACACTGAGGCCTAGAGTCTCAGTGTTGTCGGCTCTCGCTTCCTCAATAAACATCCTCTAGCGGCTCTTTGATAAATAAAACTCCAGTTGTGAGCAACTTAACCGCTAACAGCGTCTATGCTTATTGTTGTAAATAAAAATTACTTACATAAGGAAATAGGTATGGGGATAACTGCTAAGAATCATTCAAGGGTAAAATTAACAGGAGTTGCCTTAGCAACACTACTTGCGCTTTGTGGCTGTCAATCAACCACCTCTGTCATCAGCGCTAAAAAAGACCTCGATATCAGCGTGACACAAAACACTGGCAGGTGCGTGACGGATAACAATGCCAATATCGGCTCACTCAGCGTATTTACAGCCAATACCCTATCAGGCTATATCGTTGATAATAAATTTGACCAATATGCTAAAGCCCATATTCAGCAATACCAAACCGACATTGTCATCAAAGATATATACCAAAGCGAAGATGCCAGTTGGAGTCAACTTTGTGTCAGCACCCAATTAGATATGACCTTTACCGATAAAGCAGATGCCAGCAAAACATTAACGCTACCTCTATATTTATCATTAGATAAAGGCAGCCCTGTACTTGAGATCCACAGCAATAAAACTGATATTGAGTCAGTAAAAGCCAGTGTCTTTCAAAATAATGCTCGCCCAGGTAAGGCGACGCTAGTGATGAAATGGGTCACCCAATGGCGAGAAGATAATCAAGGAAAAGAACTGCAGCTTTGGAACGGCGAGCTGTTATCGTTTACCTTTGACGATAAAGGCCAAATAAGCGTAGATGGACAATCAGGGCAACCCTATGTCACCTTCCCAATGCCATCGTATTCTATGGTCAATAACCAGCCGTCACAGTCGGTGCAAAAATTAACTTTTACCCTGACAGTGGTTAATGACCAAGCTGACTAAGGTTTATTCTACTTGCGAATGATGACCATGCTTGTTCAAACTCCATTTGAGCAACATGGGGCCGATTAACGTGGTGATTGCTATGATCACCACTAACTCGGTAAATAATTTATTGTCGATAATGTTCGTCTTCAGCCCCATTTCAGCAAACACTAAGCCGACCTCCCCTCGCGGCACCATAGCGCTACCCACAATAAGTTTCTTTTGCCAGTTACCACCAGCAACCGTGCCGGCAACCAGTTTGCTGGCAATGGCTAACAATGACAGCCACAGCAATACCCCGCTAGTACTGTAATCTAGCTGGCTCAGATCTAAGCTTATTCCAACGTAAACAAAAAATATCGGGGTAAAAACGTCAACTAATGCCTTACTTGATTGCTCCATTTTGTGGGTAAAGGCAAAAGGGTTAACTAGGTAGCGATTGAGTGGTGAGGTAAATTGGCGGCTAAGTGCTAAGCCAACCGCAAAGCCGCCTAACAAGGCTGGCGCACCGAATAAGTGTGCTAGCCATGCAAACAAGCACACTAAAATCATAGTGATGATAACTTCATAACCTGAATTATCGCTAGCCGGTTTTAGTACTCGTGCAAAATACAATAACACCCTAGCCACGGGCGGCGTCAGTAACAAAAACACCAGCACTTTAGTGATAAGTAATAGCGTGCTAAATACATCAAACTCCCCATGGGCTGCAAAGTTGAACAAAATGCTGAGCAAAATCACTCCGCCGATATCATCAAACACGGCGGCGCCTAAGATAATATGTCCCGCGGTCGTTTTTGCATGATTGGCATTAACCAACACCCGTAATGAAATGCCAATACTCGTCGCTGTTAAGGCACACCCAAGAAAAATAGCGGTGAATATTGAGTCGGTAAGATAGTAGGCACCACTCACGCCCATCACAATAGCCGGAACAATAATTCCCACTAAGGCCACGCTTACCGCGCGACCACCAGCTTGATAAAGTCTTTTAATTGAGCTTTCACAGCCAATGGAAAACAGCAGCAAGATCACCCCAAGCTCTGCCAATACAGTCAAAGTAGGATCAGGGCTGATAACATTAGTAAGCGACGGGCCCAATAATAAGCCCGCAAGAATCTCTCCCACCACCTCTGGCAGTTCGAAGCGTTGAAAAATCTCGCCAAAAAGTTTGCCCAAAAACAAAATCAGGCAAAGTGAAATAACAAACTGGTCAACGTTCATATTAACCTTAATCTTTTTATTGTTATTGATTAAATATTGAGCGTTTAGATGACAAAGATCAAGGTTGATTTTTAACCAACTGCTAAGCTTATACTTAGTGTCAGAGGAAATGAAAATGAGTAAATTATTTATTATTTCACAACAGCATCAGCAGCAAACTAATGCCATAAAAGAAGGGATTAACCTCGCTAAACAGTTAGGCTTAGTTCCTGAAATCATGTCCTACAGTTATGAGTCCTTAAGTGGCGATGCTTACTATAATCCCCGTATTGCCGGCGTGGTTCGAGAGCAAGTTCGCGCCGATGATAGCGCCGCAGTGAAGCAACAACTGAGTGTTCTCAATGCCAATGAGGTACAGTTTACTAATATGTGGTGTAAGCATTTAGTTGAACATGTATGTGAGTATGTCACCCCCGACAAGTACGCCATGATGCTAAAATCTATTCATGAATCAGCCTGTTTTCGCCCTTTAGATTGGCAGCTTATTCGTCATATCAAAGTACCGTTGATGTTATTGAGTAATCACCCCTTGCATAAGGCAAATTCAATTTTAATGGCGCTGGACTTGGGCACTAGCGATCCACTAAAACAAGCCCTCAACCAAGATGTAATTACCCAAGCCCAGCAACTTGCTAAGGCTACGGGTTGTGATTTACACCTAGGCTACGTGGTGCGTTTTCCGCAAATACTGCGGGATATGGATATCGTCAATACTCACACCTTAGTGAAAGAAGCTTACCAGCGTTATGACAGCAAGATTGCAAAGCTTGGCCTAGATAAGGAGCATGTGCATATCCTGACAGGCAATGCCGATCTATGCCTGTTCGAATTAAGTTGTCGCCTAAAAGCTCAATATCTTGTTATAGGCGCTCGCCAGCGAGAAGGCATTATTGGATTTATGCTCGGAAATACCGCTGAGTCGATCTTAGAGCGAGTTCGCAGTAACGTTTTAGTGGTGCCACATCGCTTGGCAGATTAATGCCATTGCTATGACCAAAGGTTTTAAGTTACTTGCTAGCTTCATTTTGTACCTCAAAAAGATTACTTAGGACTTAAACGTCTGGTTCGATTAAATCAAGCCCTACCATCGATATGTGCTGTCGTTTGATGGTTGAATTGTATAAGGAAAAATTCAAAGCACGATATCGATTGTAAAGGGTCAGCCCCTCTGCAAGATGTAAACAGCCAACTTATTAGCTATGTATGCTTTCAATCATTGAATAATGGCCACAAACTCACTAGGATCAACTCATCAGATAGCAAACAAGAATTTTCCTATGACCACCGAGCTTTATTTCATCTACGACTCACATTGCCCTTGGAGCTACGCCGCAACACCTTTGGTGAATGCATTACAAGAAGCCTACCCTGAAATGAATGTAAACTTATTACATTGCGCCAATTTCATCGGCAAAGACAGTGCTGGCGAAGAGCAAATGGAAGCGGCAGCAAGAATGAGTGGACTTAAGTTTGGCAGAGATCATATTCGTTATGCCAATAGCCCTAAAAACTCAGTCAAAACCGCTAACCTAATGGGATGGTTGCAAAGCAAGCAAGCGAATAAACAACTGCCTGTACTTAATGCGATTCAAAGAGCACACTTTATCGAAGGTAACCCGCTCGATACTAAGCATGATTTCAATGCTATCGTTGAAAAGTTTAAACTGTCGCCATCAAATAAAGTCTTTAAAGATGAGCTGAGTATGGACGCTGAATACGTACTCGAAGGCATTGCCGAAATCCAACAGGTCATTGGTACTAACAGTTTTCCAGCATTAGTGATGACTGTAGGTGATAACGCTATATTTATCGATCACTCAAAATACATCAGTAGCCCGCATACTGTGGTGGCAGCTGTTGAGCAAGAAATAGCTGCGTTTAAGAAGTTATATAGCTAAGGCTAGTCAAAACAAAAAACCACGGTATTTACCGTGGTTTTTTATTGAAATTAAACCTTTAGAGTTTAATTTAAACGCTGAAAAGCGACCAAGGTTTACAGTAACGCCATTAACTCTTTTAAGGCCACAGCCGATTCAGCGCTGATGTTCTGTTAGAATGCAGCCCATAATAATAACCATATGTATTTATTGGGGTTCCATGAAAGAATTTATCATCATTGGCGCAGGGCAGTCTGGCCTGGCTATGGCGTATAACTTATCGAGCAATAATAAAGACTATCTCATTCTCGATGCCAATGAATATATAGGGGCTCCATGGCTCAAGCGCTGGGACTCTTTAACCCTGTTTACTCCCACTGAATATAACCATCTACCGGGTATGAAATTTCCTTTTCCCAAAGGTTATTACCCCAATAAATATGAAGTGGCAGACTACTTAAAAAGTTATGTAGATAAGTTCTCGATACCGATTGAGTTTAACCAAAAGGTCACCTCGATTAAAAAAGTGAATGGTATTTTTGACATAACTACTGCCAGCACAAGCTATAAAGCCAAACAAGTCATCATTGCCACCGGGCCGTTTCATACCCCTTACACCCCACCTTGTCATGCTGATATTGCCAAAGATGTTGTTCAACTGCACAGTGAAAACTATAAAAGCCCATCTCAACTGCAACAAGGTGATTGTTTAGTCGTTGGTGCGGGTGATTCTGGGGTGCAAATATTATCTGAAATTGCCGATACTGGCCGTAAGGTACATTTTTCTGGCACCGATAAAATCAAAGCCATTCCACAAACGTTTTTAGGTAAAACCCTATGGTGGTGGTTCACCAAAATCGGCTTTTTATCGGTTAACCGTTTTAGCAAAATTGGCAAGTGGCTCAGTAATGGCGTGCAACCTGTCATTGGCACTGACGTAAAATCACTACTAGCAAAAGACAATGTCATCCACATGGGCAGAACCTTGTCAGCCGATGAAAGCAGTATTAAATTTCAAAAAGGCAGTGTGAGTAGTATCAGAAATATTATTTGGGCTACAGGCTTTAAACCCAACTTTTTTTGGATTGACGGTATCTCATTTGATGAAATGAATTACCCCAGCAATTATCGCGGTGTCAGTAATGATATTGAGGGCTTATATTTTATTGGCTTACCGTGGTTGTACACCCGAGGCTCTGCCACCCTAGGCGGCGTTTACAAGGATGCGCAGTACTTAATGAATTACATCTCTGAAAACGTTAAAGCGGCTTAAAAAGCAGATATCAAGAACGCGCTATGAATATTAATGGCTTGTTCTCTAAAACAAAAAACGGAATGAGTGGCAGCTCATTCCGTTTTTTATTTTTAAGCAAAGTCGCTTTAAAATTCAATTTCTTCTATTGGCCTAACTGATACTTTGCACTTGAGAAGCTAGCAACCAAATGGCTAAGGCAAAAAATATCAGCCCCATAAATTTATTTTGATAAGTTCTAAACTTGTCATTTTTAAGCAGCGGCTTACCTAAACTGCCCACTAAAGCCACCAGCAGTAAATTAAAAGCTAGCCCCATCACATTCAGTATCAGCCCAAGAGTCAACATCTGCTCGCCTGAACTGGCGCTAAGCTGGGTTGAAACAAACTGCGGCAAAAATAACACAAAAAATATCAGCGCCTTGGGGTTAAGCAGGTTACTCATTACCGCGCGGCGATAAAGTAATTTAGCTAAATTATTTTGCTGCTCAATTTCAGGGGCATCAGCTGCGCTGCTGCGCATACAATCCCAGCCCATTTTTAATAAATAAGCGCCGCCTAGCACCCGCAGCACTTCTAATGCCATCGGGTTCATTGCCACTAACGCCGACACGCCCATAGCCGCCAGCAAGGTTAAAATAAGCCCTGAGGTCGCATTGCCAAAGCTTGCATACACGCCCACCTTGCGGCCATAACTTAAACTCGAGCTGGCAATCAGCAGCATGTCAGGCCCGGGAATTAACAATAAAGCGACCACAGTGGTTAAATAAACAGGAAGTAAAGCCAGATCAATCATGATAAATACAAAATTAGTGATAAAACAGCCGCGGATTCTACAGTTATCCAACATGAATAAAAGTCATCTTGTGTTTAAATGAGATCTTGAGTTGGCAGAGTTTATTTACAGCTAATATTAGAGGCTGATGTTAAAGGCTGAATTAAGCTAAAGATAGCGTAAGCTGAAACAAGCTAAATAGAATTAGCTGCTATTACTTCGCAGCTGCATAGTTCATCAAATTACGGTATGAATCCACATGATACTTGTCACTGCCTCTCACTAAATATAGCCAAAGCTTAAAACACCCAAATCTAAAAAAGTGTTATTGCTGAGCGGCTGCATAGTTCATCAGGTTAAGGTATGAATCGACATAGTACTTGTCACGGTTGGCCGCTAAATAAGCCAATAGTTCAGCATGAGCTTTGGATGATACCGATAAGTAATCACCGCCCACCCCATGAAAAACTAAGTTAATCAGCAAGGTATCTGTAGAGGTATTATTAATATAAGCAATTAACGCTTTACCGGTTTCGCCGGTTAGGTAAATGATGGGGTTAAAGCGTGTGTCAGCGCCGTGGCCTTTAATCGCGGTAAAGAGGTGGTTTACTTTGTTAAGGTACTCTTGACCACCAGTCGAGTCATCATCTAAGCGTAAAGCACTGCCCACCAGTAAATCACCGCAAGGGACGGTATAGGTGCGCTCAGTTTTACCATCAATAGCATTTAAAAAAGTATTAGCAGCACTAAGCTCATCAATCATCTGTGTGACACTATAATGATCAAGGTCTTGCTCTACCTTAACCCAGCCCCTATTGGGCAATGAGGCGCGGCAAGGATGCTGCATACTGTGATTACCTAGCTCATGACCTTGTTTAACTGCAGCTTGCCACTCACTCTTTCGCTGCGCTAATACCGAAGACGTGGAGATAACATAAAAAGAGCCCTTAAAATGATGCTTATTCAGTGCTGGCAACACATTGTCTAAATGGCTGTTTAAGGCATCATCATAAGAAAGGCTCACTGCTAGTTTTTCGCCGTTAGGCCAAGTAAACCTTTGAGTTTCAGCTGCCGACGCTGAAAAACAGGCCAATGGGAGTAAGACCATTGACCTTAAAATCTGTAATATTTGTTTATTGATAATCAATTTCGCGCCCATAAAAGTCATGCCAGCCCAGATTTTTATAAATCCAAATATAAAACAAGCTATAAACTAACATATAAATCAGCCTATTATGCATACTCTGACTTTCACTGAGCCGTTATTATTTCGAAATAACAATACGTGGATCTGTGCCTTCATCACAGCCTTCAAGCATCACCAAATAGTCAAAGCTTTCCCCAACGTCAAGCTCTTCTTTCACTTTGCACTTTACTTTACCTTTTTTAAAATTCTTACCACATTGTTCTTTAAGAGGTGAGTTTTCGGTAAATTTTAATTTAAACTTACTGAAAATATCATCTGCCATTTCCCAAGTGATAAAGTCACCTCGCTTAGCGCAGATACACGCTTCAACCCCTTCACATTGCCCTTGCTCACAGCCGCTACCTTCATTAGATGTTACCGTGACAGCGCACTCACTGGCAACCAAACTAATGGTTTGATCTTCAGCAAGACTTTGTCGTGAAAACATCCCCAATAGACCTATGAGTGTAACTAAGGTTAATGCTCGAGCTGTGAGTAATGGTTTTATAGTAATATTCATTGCCTTCTTCCTTGTTTTATTGCGTTATGGCATCGCCATGTTGACGTAAACACCTTGAAACTGAATATCTCTAGCCAGCAACTTTTTCGAATAGCCTAATTTAAGGGCATTATCGATATACTGAATAGCCAGTTGTTTTTCATCACAATTTATCGCCGCAATGGCCATATCATAAAAAAGATATGGATCGGGGCTATCTTGTAATTGAGTTGAGGTTATTTTTTGCAATGCCGGTTCACACTCCCCAAGCTCTGATTGATATCTGGCAAACATGGCTTGCATAACATGGTCGTTAGGATTAACTACAAATTGCTCACGAGCTAATTTATAGGCTTGTTGATAGCTTTGAAGGGCTTGAGTGGTATCACCGGAAAACTTTTCTGCATCCGCTAAATTAGCCCACAACACAGGGTCGTTGGGGCTCAGCTTAATGGCTTTACGATAACTTTGGGCTGCATCAGTAAACTCATATCTAAAAAAGAGTGCTGTCCCAAGGTTTGAGTAAGTTAACGCATTAGGTGCTAAAGATAATGCGGTTTGCCACGCCATAGTGGCCTTTTCTAATTCATCATCAAGAAAATAGGCGCCGCCTAAACTACTGTAGCCATTAGCGTAGTTAGGCTTTAATAATGTGACTTTAAGGTATTTATCTTTGGCTTTTTTATATTGACCATTATTAAAGTAATAATTGCCAAAGCGCTGATAATTTTTCCAGTATCCCGGCTCTAATTGAATCGCATTAGCAAATAAATCCACCGCCTTATCATTGTGACCCAGTTGAGTCTGACTGTCGGCTGCGCCAATAATTGCTTCAATATTTTTAGGGTTAAGGGTTAATGCCTCGTCAAAAAACGCAATAGATTGTGAATAACGGCCACTTAAGCGCTCTAGGTTACCTAAGGCAACTAAGCCTTCTTCTTTTAAATTCGACACCTGAGTCAGTGCATTACAAATTTGCTGGGCAGATTCAAACGTCGCAAGTTTTTTATTTATCTGGTATTGATTTAGATAGGTTTGGCATAAACCAGCGCTGGCTAAGGTAAATTCCCCATCAAATGCCAACGCCTTCATAAAATGAAATTCAGCTTGGGCTAATGTGGCCTGAGTGGGAGCTTTAAACAGCTCGCTTTTACCTTGTATATAACTGTCATAAGCTTTGAAATCATCGGTGCTGATAAGGTCCTGACTATCTAATTCACTCGACTGTGCAATCAGTGATAAGGCATTAAAAAGCTCACGATATATTTGTTTTTGCACCAACAAAATATTGCCGACATCACCTTTAACAACCGAAGACCACACCTGTAAATACGTTTTGATATCAGTAATATGTAATATTATTGAAAATTCACCTGCATTTTCAGTAATGGCGCCATCGACTAAATATCGCACCCCGAGTTTTTCGGCATAGGTGGATAGTTTGCTGTTTTGGGGAATTTCATTTACTGCCCGCTGAGACATTAAATTAAAAGCGCTTTGCTTGCTTAAGGCGCTAATCACTTCGCCTTGAAAGGTGGATTCAAAATAATGTGGTAATTGGCTTTGCTCATCAAACACAAAAGGGATAACCGCAATGAGATTATCTTGAATAGGTAGGCTAGTTTTCAGCGCTGCGACCTTGGGTTTTTCATTATAAATAGAGTCAATTAAATGCAGCGATAAAAAGCCACCTAAAATGGACAACGCGCCAATAAAGAAAAAATCAAACGCCAACTGTTTGTAAAACACCTTTTTCTTCGGATGATTTCTATCAGCTTTAAATAAGTCTTTTTTGACCTTAATATCCTGAAACCATGTGTAAATAAGTAATATTGGAAAACCGACAACCAGTACTAAAACAACAATTTTAATGCCCCAATCAGGCACATTAAAAATCGGAAAGATAATGGCTATAATTTGAATAATGAGCCAAGTCATAATCGAAAAAGCCACGCTAACACGAAATAAATTAGAGTTTTTTAACAGGGCAATATTTAAGTGCCATTGCGGTGTATGTGTGCTATCGGCAGAATGCGTGGTAGACAACGGCGCTTTTAACGCAGCACGCTTTCGGTTAAGCGCCTCTTCATCAAGGGGGGCGACTGTCGCGATTAATCGATAGCCCTTTCGGGTAATGGTTTGGATAAAAACAGGGGACTCTTTGTGATCATCTAAGGCGTGGCGAATTTCGCTAATTACATGGCTCAAATTTCTACGCTTTCGATTAAGTTTCCCCCAACCAAAAGCGAGCAATCGCTGACTTGAAAGCAACTGCTCAGGGTTTGAACATAAATATAATAAGATTTCAAAAGCTTTAGGAGGCAAATGACGCCGTTCCCCATGAACAATCACTTCACCATCGTCGGGTAATACCACAATGTCATTTAACACAAAACCTTGACGTAAGTTAGGGTCGATTCCTTCCAAATCGCTTTGATTTCTGCCCTTTGAGTCCATAAAAATTGAGCCTTATAGATTCTAATATTCGCTTGATTATGCGGAAACTTACACTGTTAAATGGGGAGAAACTTGATATTAAACTGAATGTTCAGTCTAGGTAGGTTTTGTATATTGCGCAAACCATGTGAGCCCCTTGATTCAGCGATATTAATCACAAAGAAATGGCTCTAAAGCTGCCATATCAGGCAATGTAGCGATATACATGCTATCTGTAATTTTTACCGGTTCACTTTAGTAACTGAAATTACATACATAAGTAGTACATGGTTCTGGGCTGTTTTAGGTACTTTAGTTGGAGGCTGGATACTTTGTCATCTGCGCTTATCCGTTACGCTTAGAGAATAGGTTTAAACAATACGCTTATAGTAAAACTACCTTGCAGATATCGCACATTCAAGTTCAGTCATCACTGAGCCTATTGCGCACGACAAACCTAAGACATGCTTATTACCCTCAGTCGCTCGCAAAAAATCGTCCGAAAAAACGAGCTCAGTTTTTATCTAACTCAGTTTTTATCTACCTCAGCTGAATATATGCCGCAGCATCGAGAAAAACCATCAAAACGATTGAGCTTAAAAGCGCCAAAGTCTGATTTATGAACTAACTTGATAGGTAGCCATATCGAAAAGCAATGACTATCGCTTTCATCATACGCCCATTGTGGGAGGTAAAAAGTGGGTAGCCATTCAACCTGAGCACCTAATGTACTGCGCCTTATGGCAATCATATTGTGCAAGCTATGCTGCTAAAAGCGGCTTAGGGTTAAACATACTAAGGAAGTTAAGCTATGAATAAAAACACCACAAATACTGGTGGCAAATGTCCAGTAATGCACGGTGCTACGACCGACAACAGCATGCCAAATACCAAGTGGTGGCCTAAAGCGCTTAATCTGGATATTTTGCATCAACATGATGCTAAGACCAACCCCATGGGCGATCGCTTCAATTATCAAGAGGAAATTAAAAAACTCGATGTCGCCGAGCTAAAACTAGATATGCATGCACTGATGACAGATAGTCAGCCATGGTGGCCTGCTGACTGGGGGCACTACGGCGGCTTAATGATCCGCATGTCTTGGCATGCGGCGGGCACTTACCGCACTGCTGACGGCCGCGGCGGTGCTGGCACAGGTAATCAGCGCTTTGCCCCGCTTAACTCCTGGCCTGACAACGTCAACCTCGATAAAGCCCGTCGGCTACTGTGGCCAATTAAGAAAAAGTACGGCAACAAGCTCAGTTGGGCAGATTTAATTGCCTACGCAGGCACCATAGCCTATGAATCCATGGGGCTTAAAACCTTCGGTTTCGGCTTTGGCCGTGAAGATATATGGCATCCTGAAAAAGACATTTATTGGGGAGCTGAAAAAGATTGGCTGGCTCCAAGTGGCAGTGAAGGCAGTCGCTACTCAGGTGAGCGTAATCTCGAAAACCCACTAGCGGCAGTGATGATGGGGTTAATTTACGTCAACCCAGAAGGCGTTGATGGTAACCCTGACCCACTAAAAACCGCCCATGATATACGGGTGACCTTTAAACGTATGGCCATGGACGATGAAGAAACAGTGGCCCTTACCGCTGGCGGCCATACCGTGGGTAAAGCCCATGGTAACGGAGACGCAAGTCTACTGGGCCCAGAGCCAGAAGCCGCTGACATTGAACAACAAGGCATGGGCTGGAATAACCAAGCGAACCGCGGTATTGGTCGTGATACGGTTTCCAGTGGTATAGAAGGCGCATGGACGACTCACCCAACCCAGTGGGATAATGGCTACTTTCAACTGTTACTTAACTACGATTGGGAGCTCACAAAAAGCCCAGCAGGTGCTTGGCAGTGGCAGCCCATCAATATTAAAGAACAAGATAAACCTGTTGATGTTGAAGACCCAAGCAAACGTTACAACCCCATGATGACTGATGCTGATATGGCGATGAAAATGGATCCTGAATACCGAAAAATCTCCGAGCGTTTCTATCATAATCCTGATGAGTTTTCTGATGCTTTTGCCAGAGCTTGGTTCAAGCTGACTCACAGAGACATGGGGCCTAAAACCCGTTATGTCGGCCCTGATGTGCCAGATGAGGAGTTGATTTGGCAAGATCCTATTCCCGCAGGAAACCGCCACTACGATATTCAATTGGTAAAAGAGCAAATCAGCGCCAGCGGGTTAAGTGTTAGCGAAATGGTAACAACAGCATGGGACAGCGCCAGAACCTTTAGAGGCTCAGATATGCGCGGCGGAGCCAATGGTGCCCGTATTCGTTTAGCACCACAAAATATGTGGCAAGGCAATGAGCCGACACGCCTGTGTAAGGTATTAACTATACTTGCCCAAATCGCGACAGATACCGGCGCCAGTATCGCCGATGTGATTGTTCTAGCAGGTAATGTCGGGGTTGAACAAGCTGCCAAAGCGGCAGGTTATGAGATGATAGTGCCGTTTTTTCGCGGCCGTGGTGATGCAAGCCAAGCGATGACCGATATTGACTCCTTTGCCGATTTGGAGCCGCTTCATGATGCATTTCGTAACTGGTTAAAGAATGATTATATTGTCAGCGCCGAAGAGTTAATGCTTGATCGCAGTCAACTGATGGGGCTCACTGCCCCTGAAATGACGGTACTTGTGGGCGGTATGCGGGTGCTTGGCACCAACTACGGCAATACATTACATGGGGTATTTACCGATAATGTTGGCGTGCTCAGTAATGACTTTTTTGTCAACCTCACCGACATGAATTATAGCTGGCAACCAAAATCAGATAATCTGTTCGATATTTGTGAACGTCAAACAGGCAAACTCAAGTGGACGGCAACACGGGTAGATTTGATTTTTGGCTCAAACTCACAGCTGCGTGCCTATGCTGAAATGTATGCCCAAGATGACAATAAAAAACGATTCGTTCGCGACTTTATTACAGCGTGGGCAAAGGTGATGAACGCTGATCGTTTTGATTTAATCTAAGTCGTAAACAGGCATGAACGCAATTTAAGTCTAATGCTAACAAAGCGTCGAGATTAAAAAACAAAAAAGCGAATCAATCGATTCGCTTTTTTATGCTTTAAGTTAACAACTCAAGCTAATGCTTTTTGCTCTTAACTCAAGCTACTGATTTAAAGATTAATCAGCTTACTTGTAAAAGGCTTCAATAGTGCCTTTAACTGTCATCATTAACGGTTGACCGCGACGGTCTAACGCTTTGTGAGACGGTACTTTAACCCAACCTTCACTGATGCAATATTCTTCAACGTCAAAACGCTCTTTACCGTTAACGGTAATACCAATGTCGTGATCGAAAATGGCAGCCACATGATGTGGGCTACGTGGGTTAACGGAAAGGCGATCAGGTAAAGCGAGTTTCTCAGTTGAGTCAGTCATGGTTGCTATCTGTAGTAATAAATATATCCGCTATTGTAGGCAATTGCGCCGTTTTGCTCAAGCGCAGCAGTCATAAATATCAACTAACTAAATAGCATAGACTTTCAAATCAAAAGATTTGTTTAACTATCGATATCGCTTAGGTCAAATCATTCACGTAACTTTCACACTTGTTGCGTAAAACTGTTAGCTGTTTCAAATTTCGCTATTGGTTAATCCTGTAAACTTCGCGCCAACAAAAGCTATGTTGGTAAGAGTAAATTTTACCAGATAATGTGTATAACAAATTTGTTTACTACATTTGTTTACTACAGTAATCGCAGGTCACTAACGCTTATAGCGCTAAGTGGATCTCTCACCCAATACCATAAGGTTTTGGGGCTCTACCTGCCGTAGCTATGTAGCCAATGAATACTCATTGGTTAACTGATATTTAAGAGATCAAAGGTTATCTACTATGACGTCTAAACAGACCACCAAGGCTACTGCAGCCTCTGCTCCATTTATCGATCGCTATTTCAACATTTCTGCTCGTGGAAGTACCTTAAAACAAGAAATCATTGCTGGTTTAACAACTTTTTTAGCCATGGTGTACTCGGTTATTGTGGTGCCAAATATGCTTAGCACAGCAGGCTTCGACCCTGAGGCAGTATTTATCTCCACTTGCTTAATTGCCGCTTTTGGTTCTTTACTCATGGGGTTATGGGCTAATTTACCCATGGCCATTGGTTGTGCTATCTCACTCACAGCATTTACGGCATTCAGTATGGTACTGGGTCAGGGGATATCAATTCCGGTGACATTGGGCGCTATTTTTCTTATGGGTCTCATATTTACTTTTGTGAGTGTTACAGGGATCCGTCAGTGGGTACTGACTAATTTACCCAAAGGTATTGCTCACGGTACAGGTATTGGTATTGGTTTGTTCTTACTTTTGATTGCCACCAATAGCGTGCAATTAATCGTCTCTAACAATGCTGGCTTACCGGTAAAATTAGGTGACATCAATAGCCTGCCCGTTATTGCTACCATTATTGGACTTGCGGCCACCATTGGCCTTGAACGACGCGGGATACCAGGCGGTATTTTACTGGTGATCATTGGCTTATCGCTATTTGGGTTATTGTTTGATCCCAACGTGACCTATCAAGGCTTGTTTGCCTTACCTGATTTAATGTCTGATAAATCATTAATTGGTCAGCTCGATATTATGGGCGCATTAAACCCTGTAGTACTACCCATTGTCTTGGCTTTGGTGATGACCGCTATTTTTGATGCCACAGGTACCATACGTGCCGTTGCAGGCCAAGCAGAATTACTTGATGACAAAGGTAATATTATTAGTGGAGGTAAGGCACTTACCTCAGATTCTGTAAGCAGTATTTTTGCAGGCGCAGTCGGTGGCGCCCCCGCTGCAGTGTATATTGAATCAGCTGCAGGTACAGCGGCAGGGGGTAAAACAGGACTAACCGCAACCATCGTTGGTGTATTATTTTTACTGATGATGTTTTTGGCGCCATTAAGCTATTTAGTGCCTGCATATGCCACCGCGCCCGCGCTGATGTATGTTGGCCTGCTGATGTTAAGTAATGTCAGTAAGCTTGATTTTGACGATAAAGTCGATGCTATGGCAGGGCTAACTTGCGCAATCTTTATTATTTTAAGTTGTAATATCGTCACCGGAATTATGCTAGGGTTTGTCACCTTAGTCATTGGCCGAATATGCAGCGGTGAGTGGCGTAAACTTCGAGTGGGCGTTATCGCCATAACCCTTGGTTTAGTTATTTTCTACATGGGTGGTTGGGCTATTTAGCTACCCTTGCACTAAATAAAAAACAAAAAAGCCAAGATATTATCTTGGCTTTTTTAGTGGAGAATGTCCCGTCCAGAGATAAGTTGACACTTTGGAGACTTATTTATGAAACCTTCAAGTTCAATCAACTGTAAACGTACACAACGTGACTAAGGATACTGGACAAAACTGTAGCTTTATTTCGCCACGCAATAACCTTAATGGCCACTGTTGACTCATTTGCAAAGCCGGTTTGGCATCGTACGCTAAGGGAGCTTTCGCGCGGATTTAGCCGATTCAATAAGGTGAACCAGAAGAGTCACAACCACATCACTGTTGGCTGTGACTCTATGACTCAATCAAGCACTTTTAAACCCAGCTTAATATAGACTAGGTTTTGTTTGCGATAATAAGCCGACAATAGACACAGAGACTCTGATCCTGGCATTTTTCCCATCAAACTCTGGTAGCGTTACCGTGTCAAAAGTATAATGCCCGGCAGATATTTCTTTCAGCTCACCTCGACACTCGTGCTCAGGCACTACTCCACATTGGTATAATTCAGCATAATGCCAAGGGATATCAAAAGCACTCGCGCCTGAAGTCGTCCCATCACCTAAGATCATGACTTTATAATCTCTAGCTCCAGTGACCATCTCACCCTCTTCATTTTCAAGCTGAAAAGTCGAAGTGTAATCCTGCGAGCTAAACTTAAAGTTAGTCATCTTGATGCTCGTGGCCTTATCGACATCAATACCACCAACGATCCCTTTATCACCATTGTCACTATTACAAGCCATTAAAAATAGCGACATTGCAAATACTGTCAGTCGTTTCTTCATGTTAACTCCTTAATCGTGGCAGTCTGAACAACTTAACTCTTCATGCACTGGCACTCCGCCTTTCATGTCGTGAGCAGTATGGCAAGTTTGGCATTCTAATGTTGAGTTAACATCAGTACCTAAGTAGGCATCAGGCTCGCGAGTTGTAGAGCTATGACAACCTGAACACTCAGCATTAGAAGGGGCAACCGTTTCCGCTTCTAAATTACCGTCAATAGAATCATTAAGGAAGGTCACTGTCATAAAGGCAATTTCAGCGGTAACTTGGGCGCATCGCTCAAGTTTAGCTTGATGGCTAGAGCCAAATGATGACGCTTTTGACCACAGGCTCACTGAGGTATGACACAGAATTGAACTAGCAATGGATTGACCAATATAGTCAGGATTTAAAGCTTCTCCAGCATCGTTGGTACGCGTAGGAGCGCCGATCCCTTCAAGGAACTCTTGAGTACCACGTGGCATACTGGTTTTTTCGTAATAGCGGAACACAGCTCTAATCACCGCGTTATTATTCAGATTATCCGCTTTTAATAAGTTAACTGTCATTGCTGTAGCATTAAGGCAACCACACAGAGAACCGATACCGGCAATCCCGCCGCCGCCATATGCTGCAATATTAGTTGGAATAGCACCAAAATTTTTAGCATCTTCATGACCTTGGGCAGCAAGCTCTTTAATGATGGCATCAAACACGCCGTACATACAGCCACCATGACCATAGCCAGCATACGCGCGCTTAGCTACCGCCATAGGCTCAACTTTGACATAGCTTAGACGATTTTCAGCTAAATCTGCATTGCCACCACTGCCAATACCAATGGGATCGTCACAGGTTTCTTGCGCCATAACTGACGGCATATAAGTCGCCCCAAAACCAACGGCTGACAATGTACACATTTTTTTTAAAGCACTGCGTCTATCTAACATGTTATTCCTCTCAAAGGATTTAATTCAACCCAAAATTTTCAAAGGCATGATAGGTGCTTTTAAATTTGAAATAGTCGAGCCAATCGACATATCTCTAAATAAGTAGCTTTAAAATTATAAACATTAGAAATAAATCATATAAATAAGAAAAATACCTTGTGAGTATACTTTCCTAAATAAATGGGACTGACGCGTAAAAAATGCGGTGAAAAACTTTACCTCACAGCGATAATGCAATAGGCGTGTATCACTACGCTATCGCCAATGAAACAACTGTTAGATTAATGCACCGCAAAAGTTTCCAACCATAACTTCATGCTATAGCAAGCGTTTACAACCGACAAACTCGCAACCTCTACACTACAGTCTTCAAACATAAATCAGTAAGGTGTAAATGATAACGCCATTCATTTTTATTTAATTTATAACTCGGCGATGCTTTCATAATGTAAATTAATCGTATTTAACCAGTTAAGTAATTGCTTGGTTTAATGCAGATCTATTTTATCCCGGTCACTATCATGTCCTTAACCACATCGAAAGAACGCGACTTTGGAACGATAAATATAACCATCACGCTAAAGTAAGAGTCATTATTAGCGCCACAAGTTGTTTAGTCGCGCCAATAAAACGATAGTGGTTTGCTGCATTATAAACACCAGAAAACGCTATTGATCCCATTTTGCCGTCGTTATTTAATGTCTGATAAATCA